>JBILVU010000203.1:0-7872 GCA_044370285.1 Prosthecobacter sp. | reverse complement strand
TCACGATCCAGAAGCGCCGTGTCACCGCTTCGAATGTCAGCCGATCTGGTGCGGGCTACGATGACTGGACAGAAAACGCTCCCGCCAAAGCCGAAGCCCCAGCCGCTCCCGCTCCTGAAAAGCCAGCACCTGAGCCTGAAATCAAAGCGGTCGTCCTGCCCGAAGCGGTGAGCGAAGAGGATCGAAAGGCGGATCTCTCGGCTTCAGATGGTTTCGGAGCCTTTTTGAAGGCGCAGGTGCAGCCCCATGCGCCGCCCGAGACTCCTGAGCTACCCTTCGTGGAGACTCGGCCTCATGAGGAGCCTCAGACGGGTTCGCTCCGCCGCCCCACATCCAATTCCCCGGCTCCCACGCCCACGCCGGCCCCGATGAATGCCAGTTCCATTCAGAAGATGAAGGACATGGGAATGTATCGGAACCAGTATTTCAAAGACGCCGAGTGCTTTGATTGCGGGCACAAGTTCAAGACCAGCCGCTCCGCCCGCTCCGCGAACTGCCCCACCTGCGGAGCCTACATCTCCCTCGAAGATGTGGAGATCAACATGAACGCCACGCAGCCGGTGAAGACGCGTGGCGATGTGATCATCCGCAAGCGCGGCCATCTCTCCGCCAGCAGCTTGCAATGCCGCGATTTGCGCTGCTTCGGCAATTTGGAAGCCAATGTGGAGTGCAGCGGCGATGCCATTTTCAAAGCCACCGGCACGGTCATCGGCGAAATCCGCTGCCGGCGCTTCATCGTCGAAAAAGGATCGGACCTCGTTTTCAAAAATCCCATCCGTGCCGAGGAGGTGGACATTCAGGCACGCATCACGGGCAATGTCTTTTCTTCCGGTCTCGTGCTCATCGGTGCCAATGGCTCCGTGAATGGCGATGTCACTGCCCGCTCCGTCTCCATCGAACCTGGTGGCGAGCTGAATGGCGCGATGAACATCGTCCGTGGCAAGTCCGCCACACCGTCGCCAGCGGCTTCTTGAGGGCTTTGAGGCATGAGACGCTTCGTCTGGATCCTCGCCGCGTTCGTTGTGCTGCTATCCGCTGCCTGGGGCTTTGATTTGCTGGCACCCTACACTCGCCTTCTGATGCAACGCCTCACCTTTGAGCCTTCCGTGCTGCCTTATCCGCCGCCACCATCTCGCGAGCAGTGGAAAACGATGCCCGCGTCCGAACGGCTCGCGGATGTGAACCGGCGCGTGAGACCGCCTTTGGAGCAAAAGCTGGCAGCCAATGACTTGCGGCTCGGAAACCGCGTTTTCATCCGACTCTTCAAAGAATCCGGCGAGTTCGAACTCTGGCTTCAGGATGCCGCCGGAGTCTGGAAACACTTTCGCACCCATCGCATCGCGTGCTTCTCAGGCGAACTCGGCCCGAAGCAGCGTGAAGGCGATATGCATGCGCCCGAAGGCTTTTACACCGTCACCGCGAAGCAGCTCAATCCGGCCAGCAGCTACCATCTCGCCTTCAACATCGGCTACCCGAACGCCTTCGACCTCCATCATCAGCGCACCGGCAGCCTCATCATGGTGCATGGCGATGAAGTCAGCGTCGGCTGCTACGCGATGAGTGATCCCGTCATTGAGGAAATCTACCTCCTCGTCGCCGCTGCTCTCGAAAAAGGCCAGCCGGAAGTGCCGGTGCATTGTTTCCCCTTCCGCTTCACCGAAGAACGCCTGCAAAAAGCGAAGGGTGAACCGTGGCACAGCTTTTGGGAGAACCTCCGCGAGGGCTATCAGCACTTCGAAACGAAGCGAGTGGTGCCGCAAATCACCGTGGAGCAGGGGCGCTATCGCTGAAGGAGTCATCAAAACTAGGTTCAAACCACGAATGAAACCCGTGCTACAGAGAATCAAGACCGCCTTCTACTACTCACACCATCGTGGTTGGCCGATCGAGCCGGGCATCTTTTTTGATCGGGCTTTCACACAGGAAGAGTTGGAGAGCTACAAAAGCGAGTTCACCGCTTTATACGACAAGCGCTTCCAACGGGCAAAATGGGTTGGTGCTTTTTTTCTAGTGGTGACTCTTTGGGCTCTCTTCTCAGGCAACCCTTCGTCTGCGATTGTTTATTTAGGGATGGGTGTGTTCGTGTCTTATCTCGTCTATTGGTATGGCCGTCCCACACGCTGCCCATGCTGTTCGAAGAACGTCGATCATTGCATTGGCCTCTTTTGCCCATGCTGTGGTTCCAAGTCGTTAGAGAAAGGGCAGGAGTGTTTCATCTGCACCCAATGCAAAGGGCAGCTCAAATGGGAGCACACGAGAGGGCGTGCCCGTCGCTACAAATTACACGCTTGCTCCGTCTGTGGAGTTTGGCTTCACGACGAAGGTATTTGGTGATCCTCACACCAGCTCCGGCATCGGCTGCCAGCCATCGACGACGTATTGTGGGCGGCCGGTGAGGTCGTTGAGGGTGGTTTTGACGGTGTCGATGCCCATGTGGCGGTACAGCGTGGCAAAGACCTCGCCGAAATGCACGGGGCGGTCGGTGGGTTCACCGCCGAGTTTGTCGGTGGCACCGATGACCTGACCGGTCTTCAAACCACCACCGGCGAGCAACGCACCGCCGACTCGCGGCCAATGATCGCGACCACCGTCTTTGTTGACGATGGGTGTGCGGCCAAACTCGCCCCAGGCGACAACGGCCACGTCTTTGTCGAGGCCGCGTTCGTGCAGATCCTCGACGAGGGCGCTCATGCCTTGATCGAAGAGCGGCAGATGGCGGAGGAGCTGCGGGTAGTTGTTGTCGTGGAAGTCCCAACGGCCGAAGTTCAGGGTGACCACGCGGGCACCAGCCTCGACGAGGCGGCGGGCCAGCAGGAAGTGCTCAAGGTTCAGCGGCGCACCGTCGCCGTAGTTTTTCGGATCACCCTTGCCGTAGCGTTCGCGGGTTTTGACGGTCTCCTTGCTCAAATCGAGCGCGGTGAGCAGCTTGCTGGAGGTGAGCACATTGAGCGCCTGCTGATTGAAGGCATCCATGCTGCTCACGAGGCCGCTGGCGTCGATCTCACGGCGGAAATGGTCGAAGCCGTCGAGCAGCGAGCGGCGATCTTCGAGGCGATCAAGCGTGATGCCATTGAGCTGGAGGTCCTCCACGCCGGCACCGTTCGGGCGAAAGGCGGAGTGCGTATTGCCCATGTAACCGGGATGGCCCGGCGAGCCATAAGGCGGATGCCCGGCTTTCGGGGCAAGGCCGACGAAAGCGGGCACAGCAGGATCGGCCTGGCCTTGGAGCTTGGAAATCACGGAGCCGAAGGAAGGCGGATCGGAAAGGCGACCGGTGGGCGCATTGCCACCATTCGGAGGCGGCGGACGGCCGGTGTAGCAGATGAAGCTGTCGTGAGCCCCGTTCGGGCTGCCATACATGCTTCGGATGGGCACCAGCTTATCCATGATCTTCGCCAGACGCGGGGCGTGCTCGGAGATGTGGATGCCGGGGACGGCTGTTTTGATGGGTTTATACGGCCCGCGGATCTCCAGCGGAGCATCCATCTTCAAATCATACATGTCCTGATGCGGCGGAGCGCCGCACATGTAGATCATGATCACTGATTTGAAGCTGCGGCCCGTTTTGGCTTCCGCTTCTGCCTTGAGCAACTCAGGCAACGACAGCCCGCCCATGGCGAGACCGCCGATGCGCAGGAAATCGCGACGCGAGACGCCATCGCAGAATTTGCCGTGAGATTTGCCGGAGAGGGTGAGCATGGCCGAAAACTACGGCGGGGCGGAGCGAAGGCTTTCAGCGATCCATGACGAAGGACGAATTCAGAATGACGAATGAAGGGCGAAGCCCTAAAAAGGCGGGATGAAATCGCTCTTGCTGCTCGCTGCCATGGCTTGGACACGCCTGCCTGACATTCCTGATCCTCGCGGCTTCGCGGGAGCCTTCGCCGGGGTGCAGGATGGGAAGCTCATCGTCGCGGGTGGCACGCACTTCACGGACAAGATGCCGTGGGAAGGCGGGACGAAGGTCTGGTATGACACGGTGCATGCCTTTGACGGTGAGTGGAAGGTCATCGGCAAGCTGCCAAAGCCCAATGGCTACGGCGTGAGTGTCACGACAGGGCAGGGGATGCTCATCGCCGGTGGTGGGAATGCCACGGAGCACTTTCGCGAGGTCTTCTGGCTGCAAAAAGACGCGAAACTGCCACCGCTGCCAAAGCCCTGCGCTTTCATGAGTGGCTGTGTGTTTGACGAGGTCGTTTATATCTCAGGTGGGATCGAAACGCCGACGGCGACGAGTGCGATGAACACCTTTTGGTCCCTCGATTTGAAACAAAAGAATGCGGTGTGGCAAGAGCTGTCACCATGCCCCGGCGGCGGGCGCATGCTGAGCTGCATGGCGGCAGCCGAAGGTCGCGTGTGGCTGTTCAGTGGTGCAGCCTTGAAAGCCGGCGCGGATGGCAAAGCGGAGCGCCTCTGGCTAAAGGACGCGTGGAGCTACACCCCAGCCCTTCGTAGCGGCGAGCGTCAGCTTGCCGATTCAGACGGAAGACTCACGTCTTCCGCTACGGGTTGGGTGAAGCAGCCAGACCTGCCTCGCGTGGCCGTCGCGGCTCCGAATCCGGCTCCGGTGCTCGATGAGAAGATTCTGATCATCGGCGGCGATGATGGAGCAAATGTGAACTTTGAGCCCAAATCGGCCCATCCCGGCTTTCCACGCGAGGTGCTGGCTTTCGATACGAAATCCCAAACATGGTCGAAGGTCGGCGAGGTGCCTTTTTCCCTCGTCACGACGAACGCCGTGCTCTGGAATAACGACATCGTCATCCCCGGCGGTGAGGCAAGGCCTGGGGTGAGGTCGCCGCAGGTTTGGTCATTGCCTGTGAAGTGAAGGGACGAAGCGGCTTGGGGCGTAAGACTACCATGCCTCTCTCCCGCCGCTCGTTGATCCAAGCTGTTCCTGCCGCGTTCGCGGCGTCGTTTCATATTCAGGCGCGTTCGCAGGAGGTAAAGCAGCTCTGGCGCACCGGCAATCCGGCCATCGACAAGCCGCGCGAGATGGCCGTGAACCTCCTGAAGCCCACCCAGGCGCAGCTTGAGCATGCTTGGGAGCTGCATTTCGGCTCGGTGGTGTTTGAGAGCTATGGCTTTGCCCCGCGCTGTGCCATTGACGCGGAGGCGATGAACGAGGCGATCAAGGGTGGTGCGTCTGCGGCGGAGATCAGCGACCTGCGGGAGTCGATGAGCATGAACCGCAATGCCACGAGCGAGCGAGAGCGGAAGGAATTCCTCGATGCCTTCCATGCCGCCGGTGTGACCTGCATTTTCCAAAACACTGGCGAGGAAGGCAGTGATCCGATGCGCCTCATCAAACGGCTCGCGCATTTCACCAAGGCCACCGATGCGCTGAAGCCCGCCCTTTCCAAAGTGACCACGGCGGACGAAATCGAGTCGCTGAAAAAAGCGGGGCATGTGGGCCTGTGCTTCACCACGAATGGCGTGCCGCTCATGCAGGACTGGGAAAGCGTGAAGGACGAGTTGCGCTTCATCCGCCTCTTCCACGAACTCGGCACCCGCATGATGCATGTGACCTACAATCGCCGCAATCCACTCGGCGACGGGGCAGGGGAGCCGCATGACGGCGGCCTCAGTGACTTCGGCAAGGCGGCCATCGCCGAGATGAACAAGATCGGCGTCATTGCCGATGTGGCGCACAGCGGCTGGAAGACGGCCTTCGATGCCGCGAAAGCCTCGTCAAAGCCCATGGTGGCCAGTCACACGACCTGCTGCGGCGTTTACGAGCACTTTCGCGGCAAGCCGGACGATACCATCAAGGCCATCTGCGACACCGGCGGCCTCGTCGGCATCTGCTGCATCCCGCGCTTCCTTGGCGGCAAAGGCGACATCACCGCGCTGCTCGATCATCTGGGCTATCTCATCCAAAAATTCGGCCCCCAGCATGCCGCCATCGGCTGCGATGTGGCTTACACGAGCCGCTTCGACAAAGAAGAACGCGCCAAGCTCCTCAAAGCTCCCGGTGGCCCCGCTGATAAATGGGAGCACCTCTGGCCGAAGGACGATTACCAAACGACCATCGAGGCCGAGCAAAGCGTCGCTTGGTCCAACTGGCCGCTCTTCACCCTTGGCCTCGTCATGCGCGGCCACAGCGATGACACCATCCGCCAGATCCTCGGCGGAAACATGCTTCGCGTCCTGCGGGCGAATGCGGCGTGAGACTTCCTTCACCAGCTTTTGCTCGCTTCCAGGGCATGGCCGCTTAGGAATCCCGCCCCCAACGCGCCATGCTCCGCCTGCTCCTGCTCCTCACCCTCCCGCTCTTCATTGCCGATCAGGTCACGAAGAGCTGGATCGTCGCAAACTTTCCCTCGCCGTTTGATCCGGCGGGCTATGGCGTCGAGCGCGAGATCATTCCCGGCGTCTTCTGGCTGCATCATGCCGCGAACACCGGCGTGGCTTTTGGCATGTTCAACGGCACGGCGTATGCGAACTACGCCTTCACGTTCGTCTCGCTCGCCGCGCTGGCCTTCATCATCGTGCTGCATCGGAAAGGTGCCTTCCCCGGCTGGATGAGCCGCCTCGCCGTCGCCCTGCTCGTCAGTGGCATCTTTGGCAATCTCACCGACCGCCTCTTCCGCGAGCACGCCACCGGCAAGCTCTTCAACGGCACCTTCTTCGACGGCTACGTCGTCGATTTCCTCCGCTTCGACTTCGGCTTCCCGCCCTTCAACCCCTGGCCCTCCTTCAACGTCGCCGACTCCTGCGTCGTCTGCGCCGCCATCCTGCTGGCGGTGAGCACGTTCTTTGAGAAGTCGGAGGAGAAGAAGGTGGCGTGAGGTCGCAGCCCTCCGGAAAGTGGAACAGGATTGCATCCTGTTCATCCCCATCAGCCGCACAGGATGCAATCCTGTGCCACTTTCTTTGAGAAGCACGAGGAGGTGATGTCTTCGTTCCGGCTGATTTTCCCGCTCTATACCAGCCAGTTCTCAAATCTCAGTCCGGGGACTTTGGCGAAGTCGCCAGAGTTGCGCGTCAGCAGCGTGGCTTCATGAGCCAGGGCGATGGCGGCAATCTTGAGGTCGTTCGTTCCGATGCGAATCCGCTTTTTCTCCAGGGCCTCAAATGCTGTCGCCGACTCCTCATCCAGCGACAAGACCGGCCACCTCGCGAGAGATTCGACGGTGCGGATCAGGCGTGCGTAAGCGCCGATCTGGCCGCGGGGCTTGGTGTGCCGCTTGATCTCTGCCAGCCACCCACGCAATTGCTCCTCGCAGGTCACGGCCATGATCGAGGTATCCTCATGGCATTTTTCCAGGCGGGCCAGCAGCCGCATTCCGGCAGCGCAGCGCACTTCCAGCTCGCTCAGGTGATTTGTGCCGAGCACCAGCATGGCATTTTTAGCGGGCTTTGCGCCACTGCGCCCCGGCTTTGAACGCCCGGCGGGTCATGGCATCATCCGGCAGCGCCCCGACGGTGCTACGCCAGTCCTTCGCCACCGGCACGAGACCGAGCACTTGGTCACGCAGCGCCTCAAACTCGGTTTCGAGTGTGGCGAGTCGTGTTCCGACAGTGCGTCGTTTGGCGAGTGTCTTGCTCATGGGTGGAGGCTAGCAGACCAATGAAAACGCTCCAGCAGTTTTCCTCATCTTCGACTTCGGCTCCCCCCCCCATCAACCCCTGGCCCTCCTTCAACGTCGCCGACTCCTGCGTCGTCTGTGCCGCCATCCTGCTGGCCTTGAGCACGTTTTTTGAGAAGCCGGAGGAGAAGAAGGCAGATGCCACGGCTTCATTTAGAGCATTTTAAATAATAATGTGGAAACGTTTGACGGACGGTGTACAGCTAAGAATGGCCGCACTTTCCCTTGATCTCCGTCAACGCATCATCAGCACCTGCGACCGGGGTGAAGGCACCCAGGA
>JBILVU010000061.1:0-31543 GCA_044370285.1 Prosthecobacter sp. | reverse complement strand
TGGAAACAAAGCGCCCTGTATCGCGGCAAAGAAGAGCTTTGGCTGGCCACCATCGCCCGGAATCCGAACGCCTGGATCGCGCTCACCAATCATGGCCTCGCGCTCAGTGTGGATGGCCGGCTTGAGGAAGGCGCGACCTTTCTCCGGCGTGCCATCGAGGTGCGACCTGACTATCCGAAGGCCTACGGCAATCTCGGCGGCATCCTGCTGCGCTTGGGAAAGCATGAGGAAGCCATTCACGCCTACCAGCAGGCCCTGCGACAAGATCCCTCGCTAGCCGCCCTCGCTCGCAAAAACATCGGCGGAGCTCTTTTACTCCTCGGGCGACCTCAAGAAGCCCAGGAGCAGTTCCAGGCCTCGCTCGTGCTGAATTCCGCCGATGAAGAAATCCGCCCCGTGCCTGAAAATGAGGCCGCGATGGCCGCAGGCCGTTTCATCGCCGCGTTGGACCGCGATCCCAAGAACCTCGAAGCCGCTCACGGCCTCGCCGATCTCTATTTGCAGCAAAACCGAGCCCGCGAGGCCCTGCCGCATCTCGATGCAATCCTCCGCCAGCAGCCCGGCCACATCCTCGCCCACCACAACCGTGCCATCGCCGCCTTCCAGCTCGGGCAATACGCCGAAGCACGTCGGCTTTATGAAGAGGTGCTCACTCGCGATCCATCTCAGATCGGCACGATGAACAACCTCGCCTGGCTGCTCGCCACCTGCCCAGATGAAACCGTGCGTGATGGTCCGAAGGCCCTCGAATTCATCCAAAACGCCCTGCGACAGGCCGGTGGACGCCACGCCATCCTCGAACGCACCCAAGCCGCCGCTCTCGCCGAAGTCGGACGCTTTGCCGAAACCATCACCATCGCCGAAGCCGCCTTCCAACTCGCCGCGCAGTCCGGCAACAAGGCGCTCGCCGATTCATTGCGAGATCAGATCACGCTTTACCGCTCGCAGCAGCCGGTGCGTGAGGGGCATCGGTAGAATCGGCTAGCGGCGGAAAAGGGAGGTGATCCAAAAGCTTGCCTTTGAAGGTGTGCGGCACAGATCGGCCATGCTCGTCAGGGCGTGTGCCTGGAAAGTGATCGCATCGCTCAGGCAGGGGAAGGCCTGAGACCTGATCGAACCGTTGTCCGTTTACGAGTAGATGGTCCGACTCACGAATAATGTGTGCATATACGGCGGTCTTGAACATCACCCTTGAGCCTTGGCTTAGCGGATAAGAGAGGATTCCGCCTTCCGCCGGCCAATACTGAAACCAGGTGATGAGCAGCCCCATTTCTCCCCGGTGTAAAAGAACATAGGTTTGATCATCAACGAAGTGGCAGACGCACTCCCAGCTGTCGCTGGTTGAGTTGGGATCATCGGCATGGCTTGCCCATGTTCCCAGCAAGTTCAGATTGGATTCCATAGGGGTGTGTAAGAGCGATGAGATTTAAAGTTCTATCACACCACCCAAAGACATCCCGCCTTTCGCCGCACGAAGCGTTTGCCGGGCAGATTGATCTTCGCTGGACCATCGGGAAAGAGTTGGGAGGAGACTTCGCGGATCTCATCGAAGCCGATGCCGGGCAGTTTCAAATGCTCGCGAAGCCAGAATCCAATCACGCGGCTCAAAATCGCTGGATCGAGTTCGCGCAGGGAATCGAGCTGCGTGAGTGTTTGACCTTCGCGACAGGCCTCAAACCAGGCGGCGGCCTCGTCGTGCAGAAATAACTCGTCGCGTTCCGCGATACTACCGAGGCGGTTGAGCAGGGGCACCACATCACGACCGGCGATTTCACTCAGCAGCGGCAGGGCCTCATGCCGGAGGCGATTGCGGCGAAACTCGGCGGAGGCATTTGAGCTGTCTTCGCGGTAGGCGATGCCTTGGGCTTCGACATAAGCATCGATCTCCGCCCTTCTCACTCGCAGCAGCGGGCGCAGGAAGCAGAGGCCATTGTCCAGATCGGTGACGAGTTCCATCGCCGCGAGACCTTCCAGCCCACAGCCGCGAAGCACGTTTCCGAGGATCGTTTCCGCCTGATCATCGGCGTGATGAGCCAGGAGCACATCGTTGGTGCCGTGTTTGCGGCTCATCCGCTTAAAAAAAGCATGTCGCGCCTCGCGGGCGGCTGTTTCGAGGGAGAGCTTCTTTTTCTTCGCCTGCGCCTTCACGTTCGTTTTAGCGATTTCGCATGCCAGACCATGCTTTTCGGCCAGCGACCTCACAAACGCGGCATCTTGGTCCGATTCACGACCTCGCAGGCCATGGTTTAAATGGCACAAAACGAGGTCGCGCCGCCCGGCGGCGAGCAGGAGGTGCAGCAGCGCCACGGAATCCCGGCCGCCGGAGAGTCCGAGCAGCGCTTTTCCATCCGGCAGGCAGGCGAGGACGGGTAAGGATGAATTCATGGGCGAAGCGGGCGACATTTCGTTTGACGCCTCGGGGCTGCAAACGCTAAATACGCGCCGTTCGCAGTCGGCAGCGCCGGAGCAAACATTGGAGAGATGGCTGAGTGGTCGAAAGCACATCTTTGCTAAAGATGCGTAGCCTTAACAGCTACCGAGGGTTCGAATCCCTCTCTCTCCGCCATTTTCATCTGGGAAGTCCCAGCCGCACGGAACACTTGCGTGAGCGCCTGCTGGACGGCATGAAAGGCGCTCCATGAAGCCCTTCTACATCACGACCGCCATTGATTACACCAACGCGCCGCCGCACATCGGCCACGCGTATGAAAAGGTGCTCGCCGATGTCATGGCCCGCTTTCAGCGGCTGCAAGGGCGTGAAGTCTATTTCCTCACCGGCGTGGATCAGCACGGCCAGAAGGTGCAAAAGAGCGCCGAGAAGGCCGGGCAGACGCCGCAGGAGTTCGTCGATGGCGTTACCGCGCACTTCACCGCGCTATGGGACAAACTGAACGTCCGCTTTGACGGCTGGGCGGCTACGACCGACGACAAACACAAACGCGTCGTGCAAGCCATGCTGCAAAAACTCCACGACGCAGGTCAGCTCTACAAAAAAAGCTACAGCGGCCACTACAGCGTGCGTCAGGAGCAATTCCTCACCGACAAAGAGCGCGGCCCCGATGACCAGTTCGGCCCTGAATGGGGCGAAGTCGAATGGCGTGAAGAAGACGCCTGGTACTTCAAACTCAGCGAGCATACCGAATGGCTCAAGACCTTCATCCGCAGCCACCCCGACTTCATTTTCCCGCCCCACCGCGCCAACGACGTGCTCAACGCCCTCGAAGGCTCCGGCGGCGGCATCGACCTCTGCATCTCACGGCCCAAAGACCGCCTCAGTTGGGGCATTCCTCTGCCATTTGACCCTGATTCGGTCAATTTCGTCTGGTTCGACGCTCTCTCCAACTACATCAGCTTTGCGGGCTATTTGGCCGAAGAAGTCGGCAATGAAGGATTGCCGCAGTTTTCGAAAATCTGGCCCGCAGACGCCGAAATCATCGGCAAAGACATCCTCATGCCAGCGCATGCCGTTTACTGGCCCATCATGCTTCATGCGCTCGGTTTCCCCGATGACCAGATCCCGAAACTCGTCGTCCACGGCTGGTGGAACGTCAAAGGAGCCAAGATGAGCAAGAGCCTCGGCAACGTGATCGATCCGAATGTCCTCTCGGATACCTTCACGCCCGATGGTCTGCGCTATTACCTCATGCGCGACATCGCCACTGGCTACGATGCCGATTTCAGCGATGAACGCATCATCATGAGCTACAACAAAGAGCTCGCCGGCGGCCTTGGCAATCTGCTCAACCGCAGCATCAACATGGCGCAAAAGTATCGCAGCGGCATCCTCACGCCGGGCGATTTCGATGACGAGATCAATCAAGCCCTGCGCCAGACCGTGGCCGAGGCCCTGCCTGCTTACCTCGAAAAGATGAACGGCTGGGACATCCATGAAGGCATCGCCGCCGCGTGGCGGATCGTCACGCATGCAAATGCCTTCGTCGATAGCACGAAGCCCTTCTCCCTCGCCAAAGATCCAGCTCAGGCCGCCCGACTCGACAGCGTGCTCTACCACCTCGCCGAGGCGCTCACCCACGTCACCGTCCTCTTGAACCCCATCATGCCCACCGCCATGGCCGCCGCTCGTTCGCAGATCGGCTGGACGTTGCCGGAAGGCTTCCTCGTCAGCGATTTGAAGTGGGGCCTGCTCGCCAGCGGCCATCAACTCGGCGCACCGACCCCGCTTTTCCCGCGTCTGGAGATTGCCGAGGAAAAGTGAGGCGAGGTGCCTGAATCACTCGCCTTGAGGATTCGAGAGATACTCCAGCGCCTTCGAGTAGCTGGCTTGGGTTAAAAAATGGTTCAGCCTTCCTGGCAGGCTGCCGCGCAGCTTTCCATGCTCGGCGGTGAGGTCTTCGGAGACTTTTTGAAGGGCGGCGAGGTGGGCGGCGGCATCGCGATCTCGAAACGCGTGATCGGCGATGAGGTCGAGACGGTGCTGGAGGAGATGGCGGAGGTGCGAGAAATCGGCGGGCATGGGTTAGTTCCAATTCGGTAAGTTTTCTGACGAGCTAGCCGAAAAGAACGAAAGAATCCGAAAAAAGGAGCCAGACACTGCATGTCTTCGTCTTTTTCGGCCTTTTTCGTTTCTTTCGGCTACCACCTTCTGGAACCTACCAGAATCAAGAAGCGTGCACGATGTCCGCTTCGTCAAGGAGCCAAGGCTTGACCTTGGCGTCACCTCGCCGCTATCTCCCCGCCGTGACTGATCTGCCCCCTGATTGCGAATGCGTGCTGCTCTTCGATGGCCTGTGCCACCTCTGCGATGGCGGGGTTCGGTTCGTGGTGGCGCATGATCAGGCCGGGCGCATCCACTTTGCCCCGATCCAGGGTGAACTGGGCCGGCGGCTGTATGCGGCGCATGGCCTGGATGCCGAGGCACCGAATACGATGCTGCTGGTGACGCGGGAGCAGGTTTTCCGCGCCAGTGATGCGGTGATCGAGATCGCTCGGCGGCTCGGCGGAGCATGGAAATTGGCCGTTTTGGGCAAGGTGATCCCGCGAGGCCTGCGGGATGCGGCTTACTTCTTCGTGGCTCGGAACCGCTACAAATGGTTCGGCAAGCACGAGACCTGTCTGATGCCGACACCGGAGTTGCGCCGCCGGATGCTTGCATGAAGGTGAAGCAATGAGTCCCCCTACCCAACTGGCCCTGCGAGTCTCTCCGAACGCCCGAAAATCGGCCTTTGCCGGCTGGACGGCGGATGAGAAAGGCCGCCCGGTGCTGCTGGTGAAGCTGGCGGCTCCGCCGGTGGATGGAAAGGCGAACGAGGAGCTCGTGCGCTTCCTGGCGGAGCAACTCGACGTGCCCAAAGGCAGCATCAACCTGCTCCGCGGAGCGGGTGGGCGGCAAAAGATGGTCGAACTGCCTGCGGAGGCGGCGGATCGACTGCCGCGTCAGAGCTGAGTTTTCTCTGTTTTTGCCCTTCGTGGGTTCCTGGGGCAAAGTTTGGCCTCAAACGCAATTTTCCGTGCGGAAGCCCGTATTTTGCCCGACCCCCAAAACACCCCCATGTCCCTCCTCCGCACCTTCCTCCTCGGCACGGCGGCTTTTGCCTCCTCGGCGAGCCTGTTTGCCTCCTACCCGGAATTCTCGACGACGAAGCCAAACGGCGGCCAACGCGGCACCGAGGTGAAACTCACCGTCACGGGTTCCCGCCTCGATGATTTCGAGGGCCTCATCTTCTTCTCACCCGGCTTTACGCAGAAGAGCGTGGAAAAAGTAGAGAAGAACAAGGTGGATCTCACCATTGCCATCGCGGCGGATGTTCCGCCCGGAAATCACCTCATGCGCATCCGCACGAAGACCGGCATCTCGCATGCCCGACAGTTCTTCGTGGGCATCTTCCCGAACGTGGAAGAAAAAGAGCCGAACAGTGAATTCGAGACACCGCAGGTGCTTCAGCTCAATCAGACCGTCGAGGGTCTCGTCACGAACGAGGATGTGGATTACTACAAGGTGCCGCTCAAAAAGGGCCAACGTCTTTCCGTCGAGGTGGATGGTCTCCGCCTCGGCTACACGGTTTTTGATCCCTTCCTCGCGGTGATCGACAAGGACCGCTTCGAGAAGGTCATCAGCGATGACACCATTCTTCACCGCCAGGATGGTTACTGCTCCTATGTGGCTGAGGAAGATGGTGATTACACGGTGATGATTCGCGAGTCGTCCTACCGTGGTGGCGGCAATTCCTTCTACCGCCTGCATGTGGGCAGCTATCGCCGTCCAGACGTGGTGTATCCCGCCGGTGGCAAAATCGGCTCGAAGACCAAAGTGCGCTTCATTGAGCGTGACGGTTCCTTTGAAGAAGAGGCCCAGCTCCCCGCCGAAATCGACCCTGGTTACATGATTTACTCGAAGTCTCAGGAGCCCGCTCCTTCCGGCAATCCTTTCCGCCTCGTGAGCTTCGACAACGCCCTCGAAGTGGAGCCCAACGACGAGCAGGCCAAGGCTTCGCCCGCTGCTGGCGAGCCCATCGCCCTCAACGGCGTCATCGAGAAGCCCGGTGATGTGGATTTCTTCAAGCTGCCGCTGAAAAAAGGCATGACACTGGAGTTGCAAGCCTTTGCCCAGAGCCTCGGCTCCCCGCTCGATAGCGTGGTGAATGTGTACAACGAAAAAGGCGGCAGCCTGAGTGGCAATGACGACGGCGGTGGCCGCCGTCGCCTCGACAGCAAGTTCAAGGTCGCCATCCCCGCCGATGGCAATTACTTCATCCGTGTGGCCGATCACCTCGAACGCGGCGGTCCGAACTATGTGTATCGCCTGGAGCTCATCGCCGCTGAGCCGGAGCTGTACTTTGCCTCGCCGCAGTTCACGGTTAATGACACGCACTACCGCCAGTTCATCGCCGTGCCCAAGGGCGGCCGCTACGCCACGCTGGTGAACATTTCCCGCGTGAACGTGGGCGGCGACTTCAAATTCGATGCCAAGGGCCTTCCTCAAGGCGTGAAGCTCCTCACCGAGATGGCTCCGAAGGAGCTCGGCAATGTGCCGATGCTCTTTGAAGCCGCCGCGGACGCTCCGCTCGGCCACCAGACCGTTCCGGTAAAGCTCAACCCCGTCGATCCCAACACGAAGATCATCGGTAAACTGCGTCAGGAGTTCGACATCGTGCGCAATGGCAACGTCGTCTATTACACCGAGATCGAGGACAAGCTCCCTGTGGCCGTCATCGACGAGGCTCCCTACTCGCTGAGCATCGAAAAACCCACCGTGCCGCTCGTGGCCAATGGCGTGCTCGATTTGAAGGTCGTGGCGAAGCGGAAAGAAGGCTTCAAGAATGCCATCCGCGTGTTCATGATCTGGAAATCTCCCGGTGTGAGCTGCCTCGGCGAGCAAACCATCGCCGAAGGTCAAAACGAGTGCGTCTTCAATCTCGATGCCAATGCCGCAGTGACCGACGGCAAATGGAACTACACCGTCATGGGTGAGGTGGATGCTGGCAATGGCCGCATCTACAACGCCAGCCCCTTCACCGAGGTCGCCACCACCACCGCGCATCTCACCGCGCCCGCCATTCCGCTCGTCGCGGTGGAGCAAGGCAAGGAATCCATCATGGTGGCCAAGCTGGAGCATCTGAAGCCCTTCGAAGGCAAGGCCAAAGCCCAGGTGCTCGGCGTGCCGGACACCATTCAAATCGAAGCAGCTGAGATCACCAAGGATACGAAGGAAGTCTCCTTCAAGGTAAAGACCACCGACAAGTCTCCCGTGGGCAAGCAGGGCAATCTCTTCGTGCGTGTCGATGTGCCCGTCACAGGTGGCGCCACCACCCACCGCATCGCTCTCGGCTCCACGCTGCGCATTGATGCCCCTCGCAAGGCTCCGCCGCCTCCTGCCGCCCCCGTTGTGGCTGCCGCGAAGCCGAAGGAAGAGCCGAAGCCCGCCGCTCCTGCCGCGCCGAAGCCCCTCTCCCGCCTCGAGCAGCTCCGCCAGGAAGCCGCTGGCGGTAAGAAGTAAGCTGAAGCGTCTTTGAATCCAAAACAGCAACCCGCGACCGAGAGGCCGCGGGTTGTTCGTTTTAACCCGCATTTCTCACACTCGTTTAGGCCGCAGAGGGGCAAAGAGGCGGAGGACGCAGAGGTTTCCTTCTGTTTAATCTCTGCGCCCTCTGCTCCTCCCGAATGAGTTCCGATTACTCAGAAGGCATCTCCAGCAGATTCAGGGAGGCCAGCAGATTGGCTTCTGAAAAATCTGTTGGCCTCCCTGAATCTGCTGGAAATCACTCCCCGTCCCACAATCAAGCAGCCTTGAGTTCCGGTGCTCTGCGGCAAACACTTTGTCAGATGCAGCGTGGTAGGTGTGAGAAATGCGGTTTAAAAATCCACGTCTTCAAACGTGCCAGCCGCCGTGATGTGGGAGCGGACGATGCAGCGGGTGAGGCGGGCACCGGTTACTACTTTAGCGTGAGGCCAGAGGATGCAGTCTTCCAGCCAGCAGCCGGGTTCGACGGTGGCTCCAGGGCCGATGACGTTCGTGCGGCGCAGGACGGCATCGGGGGCGACATGGGCCTCGGGATGAATCGCCGGGCCGTGCATGCCATTGAGTGCGGCGTGAGCTGCTAGGTATTGCGTGCGGCTGCCGAGATCCCACCACTGACCCTCATCGAGCACCACGGCTCCGACTTTGACGCCTCGACGAATCATTTCGAGGAAGATGGGGATGACGGACTCGACCTTGCCCGGCGTGAGCCACTCGTGGATGGCGGGGGAGCAGGCGTAGATACCGGTGAAGAGGTGGGTGCCTTCATCGCCGGTTTCGAGCTTGTTGCGGATGTCGGTGATGCGTTGCCCGGCGGCATCGTAGGCGATGTGCAAAGCTGGCCCGTGGCTGCGGAGGGCGAGGGTGACGATGTTTCCGCTGCGCTGGTGCTCCTCGATTAGCGGCGCGAGCGGGAGGTCCGTGAGGATGTCGCCGTTATAGACGAGGAAGGGTTCGTCATGGAGGATGTCACGCACATTGGCGATGCCACCAGCGGTTTCGAGGCGCACGGGGCTTTCCTGGCGAAAGGCGATGGGCATGTCCCGGTAGCGATGGCCGGGGAAGGCCTTGTCGTATTCACCGGGGAGGTGATGGGTATTCACCACGAGACGCCGCACACCTGCCGCATGCAGATGATCAAAAGCATGCGTGATGAGCGGACGGTGGAAGACGGGGATGAGGGGCTTCGGGAGCTGCTCCGTCAGAGGACGCAACCGCTCGCCGAGGCCCGCGCCGAGTACGAAAGCCTGATTCACGGCGGCGGTCCTACCTGCCAGCGGTGGCAGGTGCAAATGAGAAGTTCAACGCCCTCTTTTGATGCGCACAATGAGCAGCACCACGAGGCCGAGCACGGCGAACCAGCCGATCAAGACGGGGCCTTGAGTCGATGCGGGCACACTCGCAGCTTCCGGCGCTTTGGCAGGCTCTTCATCGGGTGCCACGATGATAGCGGGCGGCGGCGTGCGGGGCTGCCAGGTCTTGAAATCGAGGACGTAACTCGTTTCGGAGGGGAAGAGCACCTGAAAGCGCTCCAAAGCCGTGCCGCGCACCACATTGCGCAGGATGACGCTGAGGCTGCCGACCTTCGTCGCCTCGATGGAAAAGCCGGTGGCGGCGGGTGGCAGCGTGAGGCTTGCCTTGCCGGTGAGCACGACGACGTCGTCATCATTGGCGAGCGGCACATTTTCATGCGTGGTGAAGGTCCACTCAAAAACCGGCTCCAGCGGCGGAGCGCCATCGAGGAGGAATTTCACGGTCTTGCGCATGTATTCACTGGCCTGCGTCTTCCACTGCGCCTGCTGGGCTGCGGGCGTGAGGGCGAAATCAGCCTTCGTAATGGATGGGGCCGTATTCGGGTCCGGCTCGAAGCAGCGTGGGTCCACCTCAGTGAGCAGGCTGAGGCCGCCCTGACCATCGAACGACGCATGCACGGGGATTTCCGGCAGGGGATGAGCCTGGGCCAGACCACTGAGGAGGGCGAAGACCAAGGCTGGGAGGAGGGAGAGGCGCATCCGGCCAGTCTGCCACGCGAGCGGGGGATGAGACGAGCGCTTTTTGCCGTCCCCACAAAAATTTTGATAGCCAAAAGGCCTGCGGGCCGTGTTTAATGCTGCATTCCGCGAAACTGGCGTCCCCGCAACGGTCCGCCACACGGAACCCTCCATTCAAATACACCTATGAAATCCATCCTCACCACCCTCGTCATCGCCGCCCTCGCTGCTCCTGCCTTCGCTGGCTGCGGCAAAACCGAAGACGTCTCCGGCAAGCTCAAGAAATTCGACGCTGAAAAGAAAACCGTCGAGATCGGCAGCAAGAGCTACAAGCTCGGCCCAGCCGCCTCCGTCGATGAGAAGCTCGTCGGCAAGGAAGTGACCGCGAAAGTCGGCCACAACAAGGTCGAGTCCATCGCCGCCAAGAGCTAATCGGATCATCGCATCACGATTTAACAATCTGAGCCCGGAGGTTTCCCCTCCGGGTTTTTTTATGGACACGCAGGGCGTGGGAGGAGTCAAATCGAGCTGGAACCGCAGCCTCATCAGGCGGCGGCTCCACATAGATAAACATAGACATACCCATACCATGAAAACAAACACACACAGAAGGGACGTCGGCTTCACGCTGATCGAACTGCTGGTGGTGATCACCATCATCGCGATTCTCGCGAGCTTGGCGATCCCTTCCGGGCAGGCGGTCATGAAGATGGCACGTCAAAATCAGGCGTCGAACAATTGCAGACAGGTCATCACGGCCTTGAAGCAGTTCGCCGCTAAAAATCAGTCGCAGTACCCTGACTCGGTGCTGAACCCGCTCACTGGCGGCACGCCAAAAAATGCGAACGAGGCCTTCCACATGCTGTTCCAGCAGCATGTGGTGACTGATGAACGCATCTTCGGCAGCCCCGCTGGCTACAGCCCGGATGGCGTGATTGGCAAATCACCCGCGTTTGACCGTGCGGTGACCGCCAATGAAAACCACTGGGCCATGACCGCCGACCTCACGGATACCAGCGCCAGCAATGTGCCGCTGGTGTTTGAAAATCCCACCGCCGCCGCCTGGCCTCCGCAATGGAATGCCAGCGTGGCCGGGCAGATCCGCCCAGGCCGCACTTGGACGGGAGGGCAGGTCATCATCGGCCGCCAAGATGGCAGCGCAGAGGTCGTCGATCTCAACGGCATCACCGGCATGGTCACTGTGCCGCAAAAAGCCGGCGGGATGGATATCTTCACGCAAGCCACCGATGGGCAAACACAGGGGATCCTGATGCCCGTGGTGAAAGGTGGCGTGACGAAGACGACGAAGGAAGACTTCATCGACCTACCCGGCACGCAGCCAAAGGCCGAGGATCTGCTCAAGCCCGCCACGCCGCTGGAACATTGATCACTGATTGAAGCTGTCTCACACCGCCGGATGCCCAGTGTGTCCGGCGGTTTTTTTATAAACGATCACTTCGCCATCAATCCGAGCACAGCAGAGCTCATGGCGTTGACACCGGTTTCGATCGTGGGTTCGGGGATGGGTTTGAAGTAAGGTGAATGCAGCGAAGGCAGCGTGGTGCCTTTCGCTTTGGCCTCCGCCACAACCTCTGGTGACTGCGTGCCGAGCCAAAACATGCATAGCGGCACTTTTTCCTTGGTGAGGCCGTACTCGGCAAAATCCTCCGCTCCCATGATGGGCTCTCGCGTGAGCACTTTCGAGGCTCCGAGAGCCTTTTCGAGGTGCTGACGCACTTCGGCGCAGAGTTCGGGCTGATTGTAGAGAGCAGGAGATTGATCATCGGAGACGAGCACCTCGGGCATTTTTTCCGCCGGCATGCCCGCAGACTCCGCCTGGGCTTTCACGATGCGTTGAATGGAGGCGATGAGGTGCTTGCGAGTTTCTGTTTTGTAGCTGCGGAGGGTGAGTTGGAGGCGCACCTCGTCGGAGATGATGTTGCTCTTCGTGCCGCCGTGGATGCTGCCGATGGTGACGACGGCGGGATCACCAGGCTTCACCTCGCGGCTGACGATGGTCTGCAAGGCCAGCACGATCTGCGAAGCAAGCACGATGGGGTCTTTGCACAGGTGAGGCATGGAGCCATGGCCGCCGACGCCCTTCACGATGATCTCGACGCTATCCACATTCGCCAGCGCATAGCCTTCGACGATGCCGACGGTGCCGTGAGCCATGTCCGACGAGCAATGCAGGGCAATGGCTTTGTCCGGCTTGGGGAATTTGGAAAACAAACCGGCCCGCAGCATCAGTCGAGCACCCAGCACCCGCTCCTCTGCCGGCTGGCCGATCAAAACGAGCGTGCCTTTCCATTGATCGCGAAACTTGGAAAGCACGCGAGCCGTGCCGATGAAGCTCGTCATGTGGATGTCATGCCCGCAGGCATGCATGACGTTCACCTCGCGGCCGGTATCGTCCTTCACCACCTTCGTGCTGGCATACTCAGCGCCCGTTTGCTCCTTCACCGGCAGCGCATCGAGATCCGTGCGCACCAGCAGCGTGGGGCCTTCGCCATTCTTCAACACGCCGACGAGACCATGACCGCCCACCTTCTCCGTGACCTCGAAACCCGCCGCTCGCAGTTCCTTGGCCACCACTGCTGAAGTCTCGACCTCGTGCATGGAAAGCTCCGGGTTCGCATGCAGCGCCTTGTAAAGCGTGACGAGGGAAGGCAGCTCGCTCTTTGTGACTGTCGTGAGATCTGCGGCGAGGAGCGAGGTTGAGACGAGGAGAAGCAGGAGGTGTTTCATGGGAAAGGTTAGTTGGAAAGCCAGCCCATGGAAGCCATCCAATCGGCGCAGCGCTGGGGCCAGGCGTTGATGGGTTTGTTCTCGGCACGCATGCCGAAGCCGTGGCCGCCTTGGGTGAAGAGGTGAAGCTCGCAGGGGATCTGGTGCTTTTTGTATTCGAGATAGAGCACGGCGGAGGCGGTGGCGTTTTGTCCGTCGTTGTGAGCACAGGCGAGGAACATGGGAGGCGCATCAGCGGGCACGGTGAAGCCTTGTTTGAGCTTCGTGGGTTCTTTGGAGTCCACAAAGCCGCCGCCGTAGATCATGACGCCGAAGTCGGGACGCTCCAAAGGCTGGCTGCGATCACAGGCGAGATGGGCGAGGAGGTTTCCACCGGCGCTGAAGCCGAGGAGGCCGACGCGTTTCGGATCGAGATGCCACTCGGTGGCACGTTGGCGCACGAGTTTGATGGCCTGTGCGGCATCGGCCACGGGCTTTTCGTGTGGGGAGGCCTCGTCGCGGGTCGGCGTGCGGTATTTCAGCAGGATGCCGGTGACGCCGATGCTGGCGAGCCACTCACACACCTGCGTGCCTTCATGCACGGCGGAAAGGAAGACGTAACCTCCGCCAGGGGCCACGATGACGCTGGTGCCGTTTGGCTTGGCAGGCTGGAAGAGCGTGAGGGTGGGCTCGTGAATATCGGTGATCGTGCTTTTGCCTGCTTTGGTGCGGATGAAGTCTGCCGTGGCCGTGGAATGTGGCAGCATCTGCCCCGGAGCGCCTTCCGGCCAGATTTTGATCTCGGCAGGATCAGCGGCGTGAAGGGTGAGGGAGGCTATAACTAGGGTGAGAAGGTGGCGGAGCATGTGTTGTGGTAAACGGAAGGACATCGAGGTGCGTTGCGCTTTGAAGCAGGAAAGTGAGGCGGGCAGGAGTGCCCGCTTCACTGGAAACAAAAAAGCCTGCGAGGTATCCCGCAGGCTTTTTCGAGAATGACCAAGTGGTTCGAGGCTTACTCGTCGGCAGCGGCGGAACTGCTGCTTTTCGGAGCTGCGCCTTCTTTCTTGTCCGCCAGCTTCTGCTTCACCGCGGCCTCGATCTCGGTATAGACGGCGGTGTCGTTGCGAAGCACTTCCTTGGCGGCATCACGGCCCTGGGCGAGCTGGGTGCCTTTGTAGCTGATCCACGAGCCGCGTTTTTGCAGAATCTCGAAGTCCATCGCGAGATCGAGCAGGGAGCCGACATTGCTGATGCCCTCGTTGTACATGATGTCGAACTCGGCTTCGGTGTAGGGCGGGGCGAGCTTGTTTTTGACGATTTTCACCTTCGTGCGGTTGCCAGTGACGGTGCCATCGGTGGTCTTGATCGCGCCGATGCGGCGGATGTCCACGCGGACGCTGGCGTAGAATTTGAGGGCCTTGCCGCCAGGGGTCGTTTCGGGGTTGCCGAACATGACGCCGATCTTTTCACGGATCTGGTTGGTGAAGATGACGGTGGTGCGGGCCTTGCTGATGATGGCGGTGAGCTTTCTCAGGGCGGCGCTCATGAGCCGGGCCTGGGCACCCACGGTGCTGTCTCCGATTTCGCCTTCGAGTTCCTGACGGGTGACGAGAGCGGCCACGGAGTCGATGACGACGACATCGAGGGCATTGGAACGGACAAGCGTTTCGCAGATACGCAGAGCCTCTTCACCGCTGCTGGGCTGGGAGACGAGCAGTTCGTCCATCTTCACGCCAAGGCGGCGCGCATAGCCGGGATCGAGCGCGTGCTCCACATCGATGAAGGCGGCCAAACCACCGGCTTTCTGAGCCTGGGCGATGACGGTGAGGGTGAGAGTCGTCTTACCGGAGGATTCCGGACCGTAGATTTCGACGACACGGCCGCGGGCGAAGCCGCCGACGCCGAGGGCCTGATCAATCAAGAGATTGCCCGTGGGGATGACGGAGACATCGACTTTGCTCTCCTCACCCATGCGGAGGATGGAGCCTTCGCCGTAGTCTTTTTGGATCTGCTGGATGGCCAGATCCAGATTCCGGGCACGAGCCTCGGTGACTTTGTTGCTGGCGGTTTCGGAGGGGGATTCTTTGGGGGCGCGGGCCATGGTGGTGTGTATTGAGTGGTTAAAAAAGCTGTTCGCCAGAACAGAAAACGCATTTTCACCATGACGTAAAGGCTTTTTCCTGCCGGGGCGGAGATTTGTGTCCGAGGGGCTTCTTCATCACGGCTTTTTGGTGGCCTTCAGGGCGCATATCGAAGAGGCACGTCCTCCCGGTAGGCCCCCAACTCGCTTTGTAGGGCGTTGAGCATGCCTGCATCGCCCTTTTCACGAGCGAGGGACAGGCCTTGGGTGGCGGTCTTGATGGCCGAGTTGAAGTCCCCTGCCGCCGCCTCGGCCGCAGCGAGCGTGCGATAGGTTTGCACAGAAGGGGGGGCGGATAGCTCCAAGGCCTTCGTCATCAGCTCGACGGCCTTTTTGCCATCTCGCAGAGATTCATCCGGCAGGGTCGAAAGTAGCCAAGCGAGGTTGTTCAGCGGTGCGACCTCACGCGGTGCGAGACGCATGGCCTGCTCCAGCGCCTGGATGGCTCCGGCGGGGTCTTTTGACAGCAGGCGGGCATTGCCGAGGTTTAAACGAACATTCGGATCGCGTGGCGAGATCTCGGCGGCCTTTTCGAGCTGGGCTAGGCCTTCCGCGACGCGGCCATTGGCCAGCAAGGCGGTGCCGTAGTTGTACCGTGCGCCGCCGAAGGAGGCATCACTCTCGATGGCTTTTTCGTAGTGCGAGAGTGCCTCCTGCAGGCGGCCTTTTTGCTGAAGCGTGTAGCCGAGATTGGTCAGGGTGCGGGCGCTGCGTGGATCGCTGGTGAGTGCCGTTTCCCAAAGTTTCACCGCTTCAACCACCTTTCCGGCTTGGTAGCGGAGAATGCCGAGGTTGTTGCAGGCCAGCCAGCAGGTCGGGTGATGCTGCAGCGTGTGCGTCCACAGCACCTCCGGGTCTCGATACAGGCGCTGCTGAGTCCAAGTGAGGAAGCAAAAGGCCGCCATGACCAGCGCTGGCATCCAACGCGGCAGCTTTGAGAGTGCCGCCCCCAGCAAGGCCAGCGGACCGATGCTGGCCAGATACTGGAAATGATCTCCCACGAAGGAATAGCGCAGAAAGTAATGATCCAGCAGCCCCAGCACCGGCCCGAGTGCGATGATAAAATAAAGTAGTGCTAGCCTGATGCCACGCCAGCGCATCACTACCGCTGCCAGAATCAGCACTCCGATCAGGGGCAGCCACCAAAGCACGTTAGCGGCGTCCACCTGCCATTTCGGATACACAAACACCAGCGGGTGCGGCCAGGCGAGCTTACCCAAGTAGAACCACACCACCGCTCCGGCGGTGACGAGTCGCTCAGGTATGCTTCGCTGCCACAGTGGATCATTCGCACCTTCGAGATCCTGCGTCCAAAGTGCCAGCGCCGAGGCGGCGAGAGCCATCAGGACATATGGGATCAGCCCTGCGAGCCTTCGGCGGCTCACGCGGCCCTCCACATACCAGGCACACAGTCAGAGCACGGCTGGAAGCACCACGACCGAGGTCTTACTCGCCATGCCGAGCAGTCCAAAGGTGAGTGACAGCCAGCCATTCATACGACTTCGGCCTCCATCTCGAAGCCCCCGCAGGTAAAACAAGATCGCAGCGAGGAAAAACAGGCCTGACTGCGTGTTCTTCATCTCCGTCACCCATGCCACGGTCTCCACCTGCACGGGATGCAGCGCCCAAAGCAGCGCCCCCAGCCAGGCTCCTGGCACGCGAAGCGCCAGCAGCACACGCCACAGCACCAGCACCGCGCCCGCATGCATCAGCACATTCACCAGATGGAAGGGCAGGGGAGCGAGGCCCCAGAGCCGATGCTCCAGCCAAAAGGTGCTCAGCACCAGCGGGCAAATGCGGGCCGCCCGCGTCGTCCAGATATCGACGATGCTTTGCGGGCCGATGATGCAGGGATTCTGCGTCAGGTGCTCGTCATCATCCCACGTGAAGCCGCTCTGGCAGGCTGGAGAATACAAAATCACCAGTCCGGCGATGACGAGCAGGCATCGGAACCATCCGCTCTCCCACCAGTGGCTTGCACGGCCAATCACTTGCTCGCCAAGTCGTGCCGGACTCAAGGCAGGATCGTTGCCGGGCATGGTTTAAATCGAGTAGGAAACGTTTTCCGTTCTTCGCTTTACCGCACCAGAAGCTCTTCACCGCGATAGATCACCCGCTCGACCATGCCTTGCAGCGTCTGATCGAGGAAGGGCGTGTTTTGGCTCTTCGACTTCATGAAGTCGCGGCTGAAGGAGGTGGTGCGTTGCGGGTTGAAGACGATGAACTCGGCGGTGCCGCCTTCTTGGATGGGAACGGTCGGGAGTTTGAAGAGGCGGCGCGGTTCGGCGCTGTAGCGCTTTACGATGAGGCTCCAGTCGAGGAGGCCTTTGGCGATGAAGCGGTCGTAAAGGGAGACGAGGGCGGTTTCGAGGCCGGTGATGCCAAAGGGGGCGCTGGCGAAGTCCTGGTTTTTCTCGAAGGGCGTGTGCGGGGCGTGATCAGTGGCGATGACGTCGAAGAGGCCGTCTTTGAGGCCCTGGAGCAGCGCGGCGTTGTCTTCCGGCGTGCGCAGCGGCGGGTTCATTTTGTAGTGCGTGTTGTAGTCGCCGATGTGCTCGTGATTGAAGATCAGATGGTGCGGCGCGATCTCGCAGGTGACGCGGATGCCACGGTCTTTGGCGCGTTTGATGGTGCCCATGCCGCGCTCGGTGCTCACATGCTGGATGTGCAGATGCACGCCGGTGAATTCGGCCAGGCGGATGTCGCGGGCGATGCAGATTTCCTCCGAAATGGCCGGGATGCCGGGCAGGCCGAGTGAGTAGCTGATTTTGCCCTCGTGCATGCAGCCTTTGCCGCTGAGCTCTTTGACTTCGCAATGGCTGGCGAGGGGGATGTCGAACTCGCGGGCATACTCCATGGCACGGCGGAGAACCTGCGGGTTATCGACCGGGAAGCCATCGTCGGTGAGCATCACGGCTCCGGCGGCCTTCATCCCGGCGATCCCGGCGAGTTCTTCACCTTTGCGGCCTTTGGTGATTGCTCCGCTGGTGAAAATGCCCGCACCGATGCGGCTGCGGCGGGCGCTTTCGAGCACGCTGCGCACCACGCCCGCGTTGTCGATGGCCGGGGCGGTGTTCGGCATCATGATGAAGCCGGTAACGCCGCCGTTGATCGCCGCTTCGGCGCAGGTGGCGATGTTTTCCTTTTCCTCCTGCCCGGGTTCGCGGGCGTGGACATGGACGTCAAAGAGGGACGGCATGAGCACACGTCCCGTGCAGTCGATGATCTCTGCTCCATCGGCCTTTTCGATGCTGGGTGCCACGCCGATGATTTTATCGCCCTCGACTAGCACATCGGCGGTCTGGAGCTTCGGTGAGTCTTCGCTGGCGATTTGGGCGTGGCGGTAGAGGCGTTTCATCGGGTGCCGAGAATGCCGAGCAGGGCAGGAGAGGCAAGGGGCGGGCCGGGCCAATCTTTCAAACCGGGGTGAGATACTTGGAATCATTCTTGACCTGGAAACGGCCAATCCGGTATCCTGCGAATATTGCTCAATATCAGGCCAAAACTGTGGCCTGCTCGTTTCCCGACCAACCAACCTCTCCGAGTCATGCGCTTCGTCTCTGCACGCGTCTTGTCGTCTTTCGCCGCTGTTTTCCTTCCCATCGCAGGGTTGGCGGGCACGGATAACTTTAGCACCGCTGCCGGTCAGGGCACGCCCGATGGGCTCTGCGATGTGTGGCAGATGCTTTACAATGGCTGGGGCCTCGTCAGCACGGCGGACACGGATAACGATGGCTGCTCGAACATGATCGAGTCCATCGCGGGCACGGACCCTCGAAAGGCGGGGGATTGCCTGAAGGTGGGCAATACGGTCGTTTCGGCTGGCACGGTGATTTTCACCTTCGATGCGGAGAAGGGGAAAAAGTATCGCGTCATTGCCTCGGACATGCCGAATGCGGCTCCGGGGGATTGGCAGCCCGTCGCGGGCAGTGACAAGGTGCCCACGGCAGATAATCCGGGCGAGACGATCGTGATCACGAAGCCACCGGGCTCGAAGAAATTCTACAAACTCGAAGTCACGGATCAGGATCAGGACAATGACGGCCTTTCGGATTGGGCGGAGGCGGAACTGGGCAGTGATCCGACGCAGTCGACAAGCTCCAGCAATGCTTCCGGTGGTGCGGCGAGTGATGCGGACACGCTGGCCTCGCTGATGTCGATCACGGTGACGCCGGGCGTGACGGATGCCTTTGAAAAGGAAGGCGTGGCAGCCACGGTGCGGGTGCAGCGCAGCGTGGGCACGATGCCGCTCAATATCAAACTGGCCGGTCTGCCAGGGGCCACGCTGCCGACGAAGGCGAGTGCCACCGCAGCTGAGGTGGTGATTAAAACGATGACGAATGTGGCCTCGGACACGGTTTTGCTTCCTGCGGGCGAGGGGGTGAGCACGCCGTATGAGATCGCGAAGATCGCGGCGATCGCGGATACTACGCTGGAGGTGCCGGAGGAACTGAAAGTGGCCGTGGCGCTGCCTGGAGCCACCGAAACGACGGGTGGTCCTGGAGCGAAGGTGACGATTTGCGATGCCAATCCGGCCGATCCGCAGAATCAGCAGCTTTATGTGGCCTTCCTCGGTCGCGAGGCCGGTGCGGCTTCCACGGCGAGCGGTTATGCGACGGCGCTGGTGGACGGAGCGAACAACACGGCGGCGATTTCCATTGTCTTTAACAACCTCTCTTCGGATCAAAACACGGCTTACATCCGCATCGGGCCGGATTTGGAGCTGCAGGTGCTGCCGCTGGGCCAAGTGAGCGGTGCGGGCTGGAACATCCGTGCCGGCCAGACGATCCCGACTGACCAAAAGATGCTGGACGCGCTGGAGGACGGTGAGGTGTATTGCGCCATCACCACGGTGAATTTCCCCGACAAAGAAATCTGGGGCTATTTTGGCAAAGCGGCCGGTTCGGTGGAGTTTGACCCGAACAACACAAATCTCATTCCTCCGGCGCTCGGTAGCACGCTTTGGACGAATCCCACTGGAGAGGCGCTGGAGCGTGACATCTGGCGCTTCATGAATCAGGCCACGATGGGCGGCACGACGGCGCTTTACACGGAGATCCGGGCCAAAGTGGACGCGGCCATCGCAGGCGGCGGCACCTACATCGACGGTCTCTCGGCGTGGATGGACGATCAGATGAACCCGGCGCTCACACCGTCGATCAACTATCAAAAGCTCGTCATGGCGGCGGATGCAGAGGAGTTTGCGCTGCGCGGCAACAAGCCCATCAACTACAACAACGACCCGCTGCAAGCTGGCGGCACCGTGGGCGTCACCTACGTGAACGGCATGCCGGTGGCGAACAGCGGCAGCCCGAACACGAACGACCCCGGCGGCAATTACCCGCAAAACTCGCCGAACCGCCGCCGCGAGTGGTGGACGATGGTGCTGCAAAGCCAGGACCAGCTCCGCCAGCGTGTGGCGCAGGCCTTGAGCGAAATCACCGTCATCTCCGAGCGTGATGCGAATACCCTGCTCTATCACTATGGTGCTGCCAATTGGTGGGACATGCTGGCCGAGGGTGCCTTTGGCAAGTACCGCGACCTGCTGCAAAAGGTGACGCTGAACCCGATGATGGGCGTCTACCTCACCAGCGTGGCAAACCGCGAGTACTACAACGCTGGCACGGTGGACGCTCCCATCTGGATCAGCCCTGATGAAAACTACGCCCGCGAGATCATGCAGCTCTTCTCCATCGGCCTAGTCCTGCGTCACCCGGACGGCAGCCTCATCCTGAGTGAGGAAGGCCTGCCGATCGCCACCTATGACAACAACGACATCTCCGAGTTGGCCCGTGTCTTCACTGGCTTCTCGCATGGAGCGCGGCATGGCACGGTGCGTGCGGGCATCAATGGCGGCTACGGCAGCGTGGGCACGACCGATCAACGCATCTCGCCCACGATCTACGCCAATGGCAGCGGCAACAACGTGTGGTTTGGCCGCCAGGATGGCCACTGGTACTGGCAGGCACCATGGACGACGCCGATGGTCGTCATCGGCCGTCAGGGCGGCACAAACTATCATGATCTCAGCCCGCACCGCTTCCTCGATACCACGGTGTCCCCACCAGTGATGGCGACGGACCCGACGGTTTCCAAATGGCTGCTCAAGAATAAGCACGCATCGCTCAAAATCCTGCCCTGGGACCCTACGGGCAAGACGGATGTGGAAACGAATCAACGGGCCGCTCTGGAGGTTTCCATGGCGCATGACATGCTCGCCGGTCGCACGGCGGACGCCACGTATCCGAACTACAACGAAGTCTCGCCAACTCGCCCCGGCCACACAAATACACCGATCAACATCTCCCGCTGGATGATTCAGCGTCTCGTGACCTCGAATCCCTCCGCGGGCTACATCTACCGCGTGCAGAAGGCCTACCGCGATAGCAACGGCACGCTCGGCAATGTCGTGAAGGCCATTTTGCTCGATTACGAGGCCCGCAGCCTCCAGCTCGCGGACACGGCCATCTCTCACGGCAAGCTGAAGGAGCCGATGATCCATTTCGCGCATGTCCTTCGTCAGTTTAAAGCCTTCTCCGGTGCTCCGGTGAGCCTGCTGAGCAGCATGGAGACAGGGTTCTCCGACACGGATGCACCGATGGCCAAATATCCCGGCAGCGAGTTGGCGAAATTTGGCACCTACAACCTCTCCCCGCCCTCCAAGTCCGCTTCGTGGCCGGACGGGCCGTTCCGCTTCCGCATCGACTCGCTGCGTGGAAGCCTTGGTCAATCGCCGCTGGATGCTCCGACGGTGTTTAACTGGTTCTACCCCGACTTCACCGTGCCGGGCAAACTTTCCCAGGCGGGCCTTTTTGCGCCAGAAATGCAGACAACGACCGAGTCGGCTGAAATCGCGAAGATCAATTTCCTCTACGGTTACACCTGGATGACGCTCGCCCCGATGAGTGCCACGCCGGGTGCTGGCGCGGCGGATTTCATCTTCCGAAATGGCAGCGCTACACCCGCAGTGCGCTTTTCGACCAATGGCGGCTCCTCGCTCATGAACTGGCCCGCGACGATCCAGCTCACGGATGCGAACTGGAACACCGGCATCACCGTCACGATGGTGGGCGTGAACAACCAGCACATCAGCCAGATGGCCTACAGCGGCGTGCGCATGGTATCCACGGCTACCGCGCCGGGTTACGGCGGCATCGCCATTCCGCCCACGCCGGTCACATTCATCGAGAACGAGCCGAAGAATGACCAACTCGTTGTTTCGGAGACCAGTTCGGGCACCTGGGTGCATGAAGGCGGTGTCACGGATGTGATCAATCTCCGCCTTGCCTCGCCGCTGCCACCGGGAGCCTCGGTGGACGTGTCTTTTGCCTCCGCGAATGGCGAGGTGAGCATCTCGCCGACGACGCTGACCTTCACGGACGCGAATTGGAATGCCAACCAGCCCATCACCGTCACCGCAGTGGATGACACGGACGTGGAAAACATCGGCACCGGCAATGACCGCATCGTCATCACGACGAGCAGCACCACCTCGGCGAACTACCACGGCCTCGTCACCACTGATGTGCCCGTGAACGTGAACGACAACGATGGCGGCATCGGCATCGTCATCGCCGAAAGCGGCGGCTTCACCGAGGTGGCGGAGACGGGCAACAACGCTTTGGGCCAGGCTGGCCTCGACAGCTACACCATCGCCCTTACCAGCGCTCCGACGGCGAATGTGGTCGTCACCGTCACCGGTAGCGGCGTGGATGTGAATCAAACCGGCACCAGCACCACCTTTGCCGGCAGCTACACCCGCACCTTCACGCCGACCGCCGGTCAGGCCGTTTCCGGCAGCACCAGCGGCTGGAATGTGCCGCAAACCGTCGTCGTGCGAGGAAACAACGACGCCTCCGGCGAAGGTCAGCACTGGGGCCGTGTCACGCACACCATTGCCACCAGCGGTGGATATACGGTGGGCATGCTCGCGCCGCTCGTCACGACCTACATTGAGGACAACGACGACTCCATCATCCTGCGCCACACCGGCACGGAAACTCGCGTCATGGAAGGCGACTTCACCGACACGATCACCGTGGCGCTGCGCACGAACCCGAATGCGCCAGTCAGCGTCACGCTCAGCTCGCCGCAGCTCAGCTTCAGCCCTTCCACCATCGTCTTCCAACCCACCGGCGGCAGCGGCATCCTGTGGAACAGCCCGCAAACCGTCACCGTCACGGCGAACGATGATTTCATCAATGAAGGCATCCTGATGGGCTTCACCTCCGATGCTCCGCCGGTGCCCGCCAGCGCCACGGCGGTCTTCTCGAGCTTCAAGGTCACTGGCGCCACCATCACGAATCCGGGGCACGGTTACGTCGGTGTGCCTGGGGTGTCTTTTGCTGCGCCTGCCGCCGCTGTCACGGGCACTGGCACCGCGATTCTCGCGGCCGATGGAGTGGCTTCCGTCACGTTGGGCAATGTCGGCGCAGGCTACACCGCCGCGCCTTTGGTGACCTTCAGTGCTCCGACCTCCGGCACCACCGCCACCGGCACGGCCACGGTGAATGCGAATGGTCAGTTGCAGGCCATCACGATCACGAATGCAGGCTCTGGCTACACCACCGCGCCGACTGTCACGATTGCCGCACCGCTTGCACGCATCACCGCCACTGGCGTCGCCAAAATGACGGCGGATGGTAAATTGGACTCCATCGTCATCACCAACCCCGGTTTGGGCTACACCACGGCACCGAGCGTCAGCATTACTGCGCCGCAGATCCCACCAGTGGTCATCAATGCCATGTCGCAGAGCAGTGGCACGAATTACAACGGCACGCTTGCTCCCGTTCTGCCTGTAACGGTCATCGACAACGACGACTCCCGCATCGTCATCAGCGAAAGCGGCGGCAGCACCGTCGTGAATGAAAACGGCACCACGGACACTTACACCATCGCCCTTGGCCGCAGACCCGACACGGGCAGCACCAGCACCGTCACACTCGTGCCCAGCAGCACCACCACCACGAGCATCCAGGTTACGCCCGCCGGGCCATTCACCTTTACTGACGCGAACTGGAACACGCCCGTCACAGTCACCGTGACCACGACGAACGACGTCACCGCCGAGCCTGGTGGCGTCGTCACGATTACCCACAACATCACCAGCACGGACCCCACCTACGACCGCGTGAATTCGCCCGTCGTCGTTGTCACTGTCGATGACAATGATCCCGCTCTCGCTGTCACACAGAGCAATATTTACACCCAGGTCAGAGAAGGCGGCACCCCCGGCACCGCTGGCACGCCAAACGTCGGCGACACCTTCACCGTCGGTATGAATGGCCGCAATCCCGCCACCGGCAACACAGTAACCGTCACGCTCGTGCCAAACGGCCAAATCACCGTCTCTCCGAGTGTTTTGACCTTCACCAGCACCGCCACCGCCGCGCAAACCGTCACCGTCACCGCCGTAAACGACAATGATGTCGAAAGCACCGTCCACGGCGGCATCATCGGCTTCAACGTCGCCAGCACGGACAGCTACTTCAATGGCAGCTTCGTCCCGCCCGTGCTCGTGCAGGTCACGGACAATGACTCCGTCGGCGTCAGCGTCGTCGAAAGCGGTGGCACCACGCAGACCACCGAAGGCAGCACGACCACGGATAGTTTCACCGTCGTTCTCACACAGGCTCCGACTGCAAATGTCGTGCTCGACTTCAATGGAGGCTCCCAGAGCCGCCTGAGCACCACCAGCACTGTCGGAGCAGTCACCACGGCCTCTCTGACCTTCACTTCGGCGAATTGGAATACCGCGCAGACGCTTTGGACACTCCCCGTCGATGACACCAGCGCTGAGCTCCGTCACCTCGCTCCGATCAGCGTCAGCGTGAATGCCACCTCCGCGCCGGAATACGCCTCGCTCACGCTTCCGAGCATCACGCACATCATCACGGACAACGAAAACAACACCGCCGCGAACGTCGTGCGCATCAGTGAGAGCAGCGGCTTCACCAGCGTCACCGAAAGCACCACGACGGACACCTTCACCGTCGTTTTGAGCCAGCAGCCGACCTCGAATGTCACCGTCGCCTTCGCCAGCGACTCGCAGGTAGCGGTGAGCCCAAGCACGCTGACCTTCATCCCCGGCGCTACAGGCGCAGGAACCTTCAATGTGGCCCAAACCGTCACCGTGCGTGCCATTGACGACTCCGTCATCGAACCCGCCATTTTGCACTGGGGCACCGTCACGGCCGCCGTGGCCAGTGCGGACACCTTCTTCGATGGAAAGGCCGTCACGCCGGTCAATTCGACCGTTTATGACAACGATGGCTCCCGCGTGAATGTCATCCAAAGCGGCGGCAGCACCCTCACGAACGAAAACGGCGTTACTGACACCTACACGCTCAGTTTGAGCCATGCGCCAACCTCCGATGTGGTCATCACCGCCACCGCGAACTCGCAGCTCAGCCTTTCCAGCAGCACGCTGACCTTCACGCCCGCCGATTGGGCACCGAAGACCCTCACCATCACCGCCGTCAACGACGCCGATGTCGAAGCCATCACCCACAACGGCCTCATCACCCACAGCATCGCCAGCGCCGATCCGCTCTACCACAACGCCAGCGTCGCCACGCTCACCGTGCCCATTTGGGACAACGACGTCGCCAGCGTGGACGTCACGCACGTCGGTGGCACCGACACCGTCATCACCGAGGGCGGTGCGCCTGATTCCATCCTCATCAAGCTCAATACCCAGCCACCTCCCGGCACCAACGTTACCCTCACGCTGTATCCGCCGATGGTCTTCATCCCGCCGCCGCAGATCGGCAAGAGCAACGGCTACTTCAACAACGACCAGGGGGGCAGCAATCAGCGTGACAACATCGTCATCGACTACACCGAGAGCATCCTCCACTACCGCAGCACCTTCTACAGCACGCTCACCACGCTCTTTGGTGGCACCATCCCGGCCAATCTCGCCACCAGCACCGTCGCCGCCGATCTTCAAAAGGTCCAGCGAGCCCACTGGGCCGCCAGCAAGGCCGTCGTCGATCAAATGGACCTCTGGTTCAACGGCGGCAGCATGAAGGCCAAATTCCCCATCCTCGTCGAGCCGCATGCCACCGCCCCCAGCCCGCTGCCGCCCGTGAATGCCCGACAGGCCATCATCGAGGCCATCTACGCCCACAGTGGCGGCACCAATCTCCCCGCCACCACGCGCTACACCGCCGCAGGCACCTACAACGCCAAAACCCCGCCCACCGACACCTTCAACACCGACATCCGCGACCGCGTGAGATGGTGTGGGTATCTCATGACGGTGGGAGCGCCTGGTTTGATCAGCCACTGATCCGTCAGATCGGTCCGATCCGTCCTATTTCATTCAACTTTCACTCTCCTCACCACCATGAACATCTTCCTCAAAAAGACCGAAGACCGTAGCAAACCGAACCGCCGCGATTTCCTCCTTCGCAGTGGCTGCGCCTCCATGGGCCTCACGAGCCTCGTCAACACCATCGCCCAGTACAAGCTCGTCGGCTCCGCCGCAGCTCAATCGGCCGGAGACGACTACAAAGCCCTCGTTTGCGTCTTTTTGAATGGCGGTGGTGATTCCAACAACTTCCTCATCCCCGCAGGCTCCACCGCAGCTCGCACCGATTACAATGCCGGACGTGGCGTGCTGAACATCCCGGATACGCAATTCGATTACTCACCCGCCGCCAACAACGGCTACTTCAACGGCACCACCAACAACGACACCAGCGCCATCACCACACGCATCGCACCGCTGAATGCCGGGCAGTTCGAGCCGCTCAATCGCGCCAACTACACCCAGAGCAATTTCGCTCTGCATCCTGGCGCTTACCCGCTCAAAACGCTCTTTGACTCGCAGGACCTTGCCTTCGTCGCCAACATCGGCACCCTCGTCGGCACGCAAAACATCACGCGGGCGAATTTCAATACCCTACCCGCATCCACCAAGCCGCCGCAGCTCTTCTCTCACTCCGACCAGCAGGTGCAGTGGCAGTCCTCGTTGCCAGATAAACCCTTCTCGCAGGGCTGGGGCGGTCGTATCGCCGAAATCGTCGCGGGCATGAACAGCGGCGACCTCGGCGTGAGCATCAGCATTGCCGGAGCGAACAGCTTTCAAATCGGCCTCACCGAGCAGCCTTATTTCATGAACACCAGCGGAGCCGTGAGCTCCCTCACTGGCTTCAGCGGCGGTTCACCCAGCACCGCTTATGGCTCCGCGCTGCGCAACACCGCCCTCAATCCGCACTACCTCGGCGGCAGCACACCTGCGAACAAATACACCCCGCTCGCAGGCATCACCGGCCTCACCGCAGGCGATCCACTCAGCGCCAGCAACTACCAAAACACCAGCGCCGGCTATCGACTCCGCGCCCTGGAGCAAATCCTCGCCGCCTCCCACGACAGCCTCTTTGACGAAACCTACGTCGGCGTCCCGCAAAGCGCCCGCAACACCGAAGGCCTCGTCGGCAACGCCCTCGCCCAATCCGCTACGCCCAATCCCACGCTTGATGTGCATTGGACCAACTGGTTCCCCGGCGGCTTCGGCCAGACCGACCTCAGCAATCAGCTCAAAGTCGTCGGACGCATGATCGCCGGACGCAGCGTGCTCTCCAACAAGCGCCAGATCTTCTTCGTCCAGATCGGTGGCTGGGATACCCACACCTCGCAGATTCCAAATCCCACCAATCAGGGCCAAGGCCAGTACAGCCTCATCAACAACCTCTCCCGCAGCATCAAAGCCTTCTCCGACGCCATGAAAGCCATCGGCATGTGGGACAAAGTCATGATGTTCACCGCCTCCGACTTCAACCGCACCTTCACCCCGAACAAGAGCGACCAAACCGGCGGCTCCGACCACGCCTGGGGCGGCCACAGCATCATCGCCGGTGGCGCCGTCAAAGGCGGCCGCATTTACGGACGCTTCCCCGACCTCACCGTCAATGGCGGCATCGACGCCTCCGGCAACCGCGGTCGCTGGATCCCCACCACCGCCGTCGATCAAAAAGCCTCCCTCATCGGCAAATGGTTCGGCCTCACCGACGCCCAGGTAAACCAAGTCTTCCCCAACCTCACCCGCTTCCAGCCCGACCTCAGCCAGAGCACGCTCGATGCTCGAAACCTGAATATGATCGACTTCGCGGTTTAGGCCTGAACTCGCCCAGTTATTCACAAGTCAAGGTTCGATTTGCCACTTCTGCTCATTCCAGATAGGGCGAAGGGCTAATATTCTCACAAAACCGTCGCAAACCTGCCAAGGTTGTGTTAAAGTAAGTTCTCTATGGCTACCACGACTACTACCGCTCCTGTACGCAAGACACGTTTCTCCCGTCGAGTCCCTGACCATGTTACTGACGAACTGGTCAATGTCCTTTCCAGCCAGGAAACTTACGAGTTCAACCAGCTTTTCCGTCTCGTTTACGACAATCTGAAGCTCAAAAACGCCGTCAGCGGTGGTGAAGAAATGCTTCGCCTTCGTAGCTACGAAAAGCTCCAGAACCTCGTCAGCCGTGGCCTTTGCGCCAAGGTGGGTAAGACCTACCGCGGCCTCGAAGGCCTTCGTGAGGCGCATCAGGCCGCCATCGCTGCCCGCAATGCCGCCGCCATCGCCGCTCGCCGCTAATCCATTTCAGCCAGGCTCCTCGCAAACAGGCCGTCCGTGAACCGGGCGGCCTGTTTGTTTTGTGAACAAGATTTGACGCCTCCTCCCCGGCTCGCTACCCATCCATCTCCCCCTTTATCCGCTCGCCCCATGCTGGAAAACTACCTTCCCATCCTGCTTCAATTGATCATCGCCGCCGGGTTCGCGGTCGTCACCCTCATCGCCTCTGCTCTGCTCGGGAAGTCCGCCAAACGGAATGTGATCAAAGACAGCGCCTATGAGTGCGGCATGCTGCCCATCGGCGATGCCCAGCCTCGGTTCAGCGTGAAATTCTACATCGTGGCGATGCTCTTCGTGCTTTTCGACATCGAAGTCGTTTTCCTCTACCCCTGGTCCATCGTGTATAAGGACTACCTCGCCGCCTTTGGGCCGTCCATCCTCGCCTTTGCCTTCGTCTTTGCCGCCATCCTGCTCGGAGCCTTCGGCTACGCTTGGAAAAAGGGCGTGCTCGACTGGAAATCCTAACCGGCCACTTCCGGCCAAAGAACTGACCTCGCCATGATTGCTTACCTGAGCCTCTTTCAGCTCAAGCCCGAGGTCACCCCGGAAAAGCTGGAGACGATCATGTCCCAGACCCGTGTGCTCCTCCTCCGCGTGCCGGAGGTGCTCGTCGTCAAAACCGGCAAGCGAGTGAACCCCTCCGATCCCTACCCGTGGTTCGTCCACATCGAGGTCGAGACCATGGACAAGCTCGCCATCTGCCAGGACGATCCCTACTACATCAAATACCGCGAGGAGGTGCTCAAACCGAACATCTCCGAGCAAGAGAGCACCGCCTTCGAAATGGAGCCGCGGAAGGATGTGAAGTATTCCTGAGGCATTACCGGCCGGTTTTGCGTCCCAGCGCCTTCTTCACCTCATCCAGCGGTAGGCAGTTAATGACGTCCTCGCGGCGCAGCCAGCCTTTGCGGGCCACTTTGATGCCGTAGATCAAGGCCTGGAGGCCTTCGGTGCTGTGGGCGTCGGGGTTGATGCTGCATTTCACGCCTTGGTCGCGGGCCATGCGCCACCAGCGCCAGTCCATGTCGAGGCGCCAGCCGCTGCAGTTCAGCTCAATGATGGTGCCGGTGGCGGCGGCGGCCTCGATGATGGCGGGAATGTCCACCGCGTAGGCGGGGCGCTGGAGTAGCAGGCGGCCGGTGAGATGGCCGAGCATGGTGATGTGCGGATTTTCGATGGCGCGGATGATGCGCTTCGTCATCTCGGCCTCGGGTAGGTTGAAGACGTTGTGAACGCTCGCCACGGCGTAGTCGAGTTGGGACAAAATCTCGTCGGAGAAGTCGAGCGAGCCGTCTTTGAGGATGTCCACCTCGCAACCGGCAAAGAGATGCGGGCCTTCGAGCTCGGCATTCAGCTCGCGGATCTCGGCGATCTGCGCCAGCAGACGCTTTTCATCGAGGCCGTTGGCCTGGAAGGACGATTTGCTGTGATCGGAGATGCCGAGGTATTGCAGGCCGAGGTCGTGGGCTGCCTCCGCCATCTGGCGAAGGGTGGCGCGGCCATCGCTGGCGGTGGTGTGGTTGTGAAAGGTGCCGCGCAGGTTTTCCAACTCGATGAGCCGCGGAAGGCGGCCATGCTCGGCGGCGTCGATCTCGCCGGTGTTTTCGCGAAGCTCCGGCTCGATGAAGTCGAGGCCGAGGGTGCGGTAAAGATCACGCTCGTCGTGAACCTCTGGTGCTTCCGCGCCTTCCTTCACGAGGGTGAAGCCGTACTCGTTCAACGACAAGCCCTGCTGGAGCGCCCGGCCACGGATGGCCACGTTGTGCTCCTTGCTGCCGGTGAAATAAGCTAGCGCAAAGGGGAACTCCGCATTCGACACCGCACGCAGATCACACTGGATGCCGTCTTTGACATGCACACTGGCCTTGGTGGGGCCTTGGGCGATCACATCGATCACCTCCGGCAGTTTTACAAAGGCCGCGATGACCTCCTCCGGCTTCTTCGTGGCCACGAGGAAGTCGAGATCATGCACTGTCTCCTTGCCGCGACGGAAACTGCCGCACACTTCCACTCGTGACGCGTCAGGATGCTCGCGGAGCGCCTCCAGCATTACCTGCGCCAGCGGGTAAACCTGGTCGAGCCGGAACTCCGAAGCGTGCTGCTCATGGAAGGCGATGCTTTCGAGGATCTTCTTCACCGTCTTCTCGCCAAAGCCCGACAGTGCCGCTGCCGTGCCGTCTTCGCAGACGCGTTTGAGGTCCGCCACGCTGCCCACACCGAGCTGGCCGTACAGCGCGGCGACTTTTTTCGGCCCCAGGCCTTGGATATCGAACAGCTCAAACAGCGTGTCCGGGAACTCGGCCTTCAATTTCTCGTAAAACTCCAGTCGGCCGGTGGTGGCCATCTCGTGCAGTTTGTCGCGCAAAGCCTCGCCGAGACCCTTGATGCCGGTGAGCTGGTTTTCCGCCGCCAGCTTCATGATGTCGCCGCTGAAGCTTTCGACGATTTCTGCGCCGGAGCGGTAAGCGCGGGTCTTGAAAGGGTTCTCCCCCTTCAATTCGAGCAGGGTGGCGATGCGTTCAAAGATGGTGGCGGCGTCCTCACGGGTCATGCACGGGACATGGCGCGGAAACGCGGAGGCTCAAGAGGCTTCGTCGGATCTGCGGCAGGCTCACGCCAGCCGCTACGAGTGGACGTCTCACTGTAGCGGAAGACGTGAGTCTTCCGAGGTTCACCGCCCCGGCGGATCGACTTCCTTCACGGTGGCACCGTGCGTGTCGCTGAGCACCAGCACGGCGAGTTTGGAGACGTTGTTGAGCTCGGTCGGCTTCAGTATCGGGTAATCGAGGCCGTTGGCGGGCATGTCGATGCCGGGAGGCGGTGGGGTGGCGTTTTCCGGGGCATTCAGGCTGGCGTAGTCAAAGCGGCCGCGCAGGTCCGTGTAGCCGTCTTTGAAGAAGCGGACGGTGCCGTTGTTGAGCTTCGCATAGACCTTCACATAGGCTTTCGGCAGCGGTTTGTCGGTGGTGGCATCGCGGGTTTCGAGGCGACCGGCGTTTTCGGTGAGGGTGAGCTTGAGCGTGTTGGCGTGATATGCCTGCGTCTGGCGTTTTCCGGCACCGATGACCTCC
>JBILVU010000180.1:0-10313 GCA_044370285.1 Prosthecobacter sp. | reverse complement strand
TCGTCTCCGCACTGCTCTGCGAGCAGAGCGACGAGTGGAGCACCGGCAAAACTTACCTCAACATGAACCCCGCCGAACCATCCCTTACCTGATCGCCACTTTTACAGAATAAAAATTGCGCCGCCGGATTCAACTTGGGAGCCTGTGGTGACACTTGCGGCACCACATTTGATTTATCTTTTATTGGCATTACCGCCTCAGCCTTTGGCCCACTATCTTGCGCTTCTAGGCGTGACGCCAATGCCAGTTTCGCCCACTCATGGTATGGGAATAGCTGTGCACGCTGGGATTTGCGCCGTGATTCATCAATAGTACGTTCATATTTTTCACCAATTAAGACACCAAGCTCTTGTCTAATTGCATCATTGGTGACGGCGAGGTTGTTAATCAGGTCCATTACATTTCGAAAGTCCTGATCTTCTCCTCGCACATTCATGTAACCTTGGATGGCTCCCAACTCATCACCTAGCCTGGAAAGCTCCACATGATTGCCGGCGGAGGAAAGATTCTCCATCCATTTCAGACGATGACGCAACAAAGGAAGAACCCATTTTTCGCTGGTCGTGTCTCTCAAAAAAACAGTCCGTATCAAACCAGATTTTGAAATGGCTTTGTAAGGTGCTAAGCGCGGAGGCTCTTGCGCGTAAATCCAAACTAAAGCGAGCACACCTTGTTCACCTAATTCCACAAAAACTCTCAGAGCGTCCAAATACTCTTGGGAGGGACGGGTAAAGCCTGTGTCTGAAAGCTCTAGCTTAGGCCAAGCACTCTCAATTCTTGAGATTGTCTCCATTGTTAAATTGGGAAGTAATTCTCCACGTCCATCAAGCCATGAAGGAATGCTAGGCTTCACGTCTTTCGCTGATTGAGCTGAGAGTGTGAATATAGAGCACAATACAAAAGAGACGCACTTCAGTGATGAGCAGCAAGTTGTCATAGCTATTGAGGGGAGCAAAACCCGGTAAAGGCACGCATATACATGCCATCCTTTGGAGTCCAATGCTTGGCACTCTTATCTGGTGATCCTGGGATAAGGTAGTTTGAAAAGCCGCTATCTGTAACGGAAGATTGCCCCCGGCACATGAGCATAAACGGCTTATATGGAGTGTTGTCGTGCTGAAGGTGATCACCGAGTAGCGCCAAGCCTAGCGCATGACCCACTTCATGAGCAGCAGACTGAGAAAACTTCTCCGCAGCGGCGGCATCGGAATTTAGATTCTTCAGCCACATCACACAAACATCGGGCCTGCTGTCAACATCAGCAAAGTTCATTCCACCAGCACCAGGCGCACTCAAGGCGGAATACTTTTCTGAAATCCAAAAGATTTTAATCGTGTTCGCAGATGCAGCAGGCAATAACAAGGGAATCCTTTTCAAGCGAGCATCGTCCAGGAACGCAAACATCCCAATATCCAGGGCCTCTCTAAAGACGCTCTCCGTAACTGTAACGGGACCGCTTTCCTCAATCGCCTCTATGTGTTCCTGCGCCTATATTTGCCAAATACGCAGGTTGTTTTTGCCGGTACAATATGCGGCATTGCTTTGTTCATCCTCATTCATGCCAACAAAGACATGCTGGTATCGAATCTTGTGGGTGAACTTCTTGATGGGAATTTCGACCGCCTGCACTTCCATGTCGTCGCACTCAATGTGCAATGTGCCGCCTGGTCTTGCTCGAAAAGTGCGGTCTCCTAGATCATTGTCCTCCGCGCCACCCACTGTTAAGTCGTCATCATCCTCATCAGTCACAAGCGCCAGAGAATCGGATAAAAAGTAATCTGAATCTGCTGACTCCGCCTTAAAGTCGAGTTCTGCTCCAGGATCTGGCGTATAAGTGCCCGTACGGGTGCTTACCCGCACCTTGACGGACGCAGCACCTTTTTTACTCGGAACGGGCAGGCGGATCACGATCCTGTCAGGATCGTGAGCAGCGAAAATGGCGCGGTTGACCTGATGATTCTCAGTGCGTGGGCTGTTCCATCGGGACATCCGAAGTTCATTGGTTTGAATCAATCCACCCTCTGTACCATCTGCATTGATCAACGGCTGCAGTGCCTCCACCTTCATCACCTCGATCTTCACTTCACCGCCATCACTACCCGGCACAGCGGGTTGGATGGCGGCCACACCGCCAGTGAGGGACACGCCGGGGATTTGCCCCTCTACATCCCCCTCGGTGCTTACTGTTTGGTTCTTCTTCACCGTCAGGGTGAATGTGCAATAAGATGTAGCCGCCGCCTCACCCGTGCCCGTGGTCGTTTTCACCAAGAACGAGTGCGTCACATCCTCCGTGGCAGGCACGCCCGTGAACAGCCAGATCTGCCGCCAGCGACCGCTGTCATAATCACCATTCGCCGCGCGCGCATCGAGCTGGTCGCCCGCGCTTCCCCTGTTTTCGCGGTCCTCCGTGCTCAGCTCCCCAAAGCCCAGATAGCCCGCGATAGCTCCACTAAACGTCGGCTTCGGAGCCTTCGCGGCCACTTGTTCCGCCGTCTCGATCACCAGCTTCCCATTGGCATACTTCTCGTTGGATGCCTCAAACGCGGTCACGCTCGCTGGCGTGCCAGGGATGGTCACGGATGGGCCAGGCTTCATGCGTTGTTTCCGCCAGCTATAGCGCGGCTCAAAGATCGGCTGCTCATCCTCGTCATAGCCCACCAACTCCTGCACGACCGAAAAATGCTCCGTATCACCCGCTGTGCTGTTGTATTCATCCAGGTTCGGCTGATCCGTGCGCTCCACGGGCGCTCCATTGGGAATACGCGGCCCGGGCGCAACGGTACTCGGCGTGCCAGGGCGGTAGGTGCCACCACCCACCGCAGACGAGCGGCTCAGCACCACCGCGGTAGCCCCCGGCACAAAGGTCTGCATCACACCAGGGGATGGTGAAGAGCCGCCACTGCCGGTGAGCCAAGCCCACACATCCGGGCGCAGGAAAGAGAGCCCCGGCTCCACCACAGCTGCCTGAAAACCCGCCGCCACGCCCGCATGTTCCGTAAGTTCCGCCGCGAGACTGACCAGCCCCAACGCCGGGGAAGCCGGAGCCTGCAAGGTTAACGCCACCTGCCCCTGAGCATTCGTTGTCATCGTGACAATGGCCCCAGCGCTTCCACCGCCCACCGGTTGGAGCAGCAGCGTGGCAGAGGCCGACTCGAAACGCACCGCCTTACCCGCCAACGGCAGGCCTGCCCGCGAGGCTCGTAGCACCACCTCAGAGGAGGAAGTCCCCGCGATGATCTCCTGCAAATTTCCACTGAGCACCTCCAGCCTGTAAGGCGGCGTGCTCGAAGCCAATGCTGGCAGCGAGCCGTGCTCCACCTCCACGCCGTCATGAAACCCATCGCCGTCTGTATCTGCCACCCATGGATCACTGCCCGCGTGATACTCACGCACATTGCTCAGCCCGTCATTGTCAGGATCATGCCGCAGCCGCGCCGATGACCAGAGGTTCCACATATTCATGAAAGCTGCTGCCGCATCGGGATACGCCGCCATCTCGAGATCATAGGCCTCCAGCGCCGCGTCATACGCGGTCTGGTTCCATATCAGTTCGCCCAGCGAATCCGGGAAGTAGAACGATTGCGGATTCGGCACCACCGGCACAGGCGGAGCCACTGGCATCGCTGGCATCGGCCCGTTTTCGCCGCCGTCCGAGCCATCAAAGCGGCTTAGCTGGTTCTGCATCTCCCAAGCGTCCGGCATGCCGTCGCCATCCTCATCTTGCAAAGCATCCAGCGGATTGAGACCCACGCTGGAAGACACCTCGACGTCGTTCGCAATGCCATCGCCATCAAAATCCGCAGCCGCCGCTCCGCCCTCAGGAGCCTGATCGGTATAAACCAAACGCACAAACATCCGCTCCGCCGAAGTTTTCAGGTTGTAAGTGCAGACCCCATCCGTCCCATCCTCCACCACCGGCATATACTGCCAGCTACCCGGCAGCAGCGTTTCACTCGACTGCACAAAATAGGAGCGGCCCAGCTTCCCCCACCACTTCACCGCCGTCACCCCAGCCACATCCGAGGGCACCGCTCGCAGTCCCTCACCGGGATCGGACGCAGCCTGCCCAAAAGCGCCGCAGGACATCATCATCAACGCCAGCATCACCCGGCTCCATGCTTGGTTCGTGCTCATGGCTGCTCCTCCTTCCAAAACTGAATGATCGTGTTCTTCGGAGCCGGAGGCGGCTCGGGATGCGCTAGCTTATAAGCCGCTTCCGCCACCTTTTGAGCCTCACGCTGCACCCGCCGAGCCTGCAACGCCTCCCAATTCGCCTCCACATAAGCATGCAGCGCATCCAGCGGCGCACAGGCCGCCGCTTCATCCTGCGGCGCACCCGGATACTCCATCAGCACATACCAAGCCCGCATCCCCTGCGGCACCGCAGCCAACACCTCCGCCGGAAAAACAGGCCATGGGCGCTGCAATACCACCCCAGCCGGAGGCTGCCGGTGCGTCATCGTGATGGACATCAACCGCCGCGTCACCCCATCCTGCTCAAACTGCGGGATCGCCTCCAGCAGACGAAAATCCACGCTGCTCCAAGCCCGACACTCGAAGCCGTTGTGAAGCCATTTAATCTCCGTCAGCGTGCCCTCATAAACACGAGCCGTGACGCTCAAGATCGGCGGCAGAGGCGCAGCAGGAGCCGAAGAAACCTGCGGTGTCGGTTGAAGCGCCGCCAATTGAGCTGCCGTCGGTGTCTCAATGCGCTGAAAAGTCGTCGTCCCGCCATCCGCATTTCTCACCGTGTTGGAAAACAGAATGCGCGGGTTTTGAATCAGCTTCGGGGAGGCCTCTTGGGCGAAAATCCCCGCTGTCGTGGTGAGGAGCAGGCATGCCAATATGCCTGCGAGATGGTTTGAGGATGGTTTCATGGCTTGGGAATCAGGTGGGGAGACTCAGTCTTCCTTTTGTTTCTTAGGCACAAAAGAGGGCGCGAACTTGTTCGCACCCTACCCAGAGGCACCGCGAAGCGCCTTGCAGAACAGGCACGGCAAGCCGCGCCCCGGCCGGGCGCGCTTCCCTTGAGTGTTCTGCTGCGGGCTGAAAATTCGCGGTTTTCTGGGTAGCCCTGCTGCCCTCGCGGGCAGCACGCAAATTGGTTTATGTCAGGTTAGTGAAGGTGATTCGATAGGCGGAAAGGATTGATGCGGCGGTTATGCCTCCGCGCCTCAATCCTGTAAATACTTTTTTCCAAACCACGCCTCTAGGACATCTGTAGCACTGACTAGCGAATGCCAAGGGACTGAGAAAGGCGTTGTATCATGAAGCGGCGGCCATTGAGCTCCATCCCCACGCCCATAGTATGCTTACCTCGGTAAAAGGGATTCTCGCAGCGGGCCTGGGGATCGTTACCTCTGAGCACGAAGGCACTAAGTCCATAAGGCGGGGTTTCTCACCTTGGTGCCTTTGTGCCATCGTGTGAGACCTTGTCAGTCAGTTCGTCTGCGGATCAGGCTTTCTTCACTCCGCCGCGCCGCTGAGGTGCTTCACGAGAAACTGCGTCGTCGTCGGCTTCTCGCCTGTCACTTCCTGCAAAACGATGCTCGACGCTCCGGCGGCTTCGCAGTGCTTATGAATCTCACGCGCATGATGGATGCAGTGCAGCCACTCGCCGCGGTTGGAAGGAGCTTCGACGACCTGCGGATTGCTCAGGAGCAGCGGCGGATCGTCCTTGGTGATCCACGAAAGCATATCGCACTCTTTCAGGATGGCTTTGCCCTTCTCGGTGGCCAGTTCGGTGAAGCTCGGCAGATGATAAAACATCGCCGCCTCTGTCTCGCTCGTGCGGAACTCCGGCTTTGGCTCACCGAGGAAGGACTCCCAACGCGTCACATCGTAAGTGGCCTGCGTGGAATTGCACACGGCGCAGGTCAGCCGCGTCGATTCACGCAGCACCGGATCTTCGGCCTTCGGGTCGGCCAGGTCATCATGCGCAGCCAGCCAGAGTGAGGTGCCAGCGCCAGCTGAGCCGCCCATTGCGGCGAAGCGGGTCTTTTCCAGTTTCCATTCGCCCGAGCGGCTGCGCAGGAACTGCACGGCACGGGCGCAGTGCCGCAAAATATCCTGAACCGGCATGTGATCGAGGAAGGGATAGTTCACTGCTGCGCAGGAGATGCCCTGCGAGAGCAAGGCCTTCGTATCCTTATCTGCCGCCCACCTGCTTTTGTCCCCATTGCGAAAGCCACCGCCATGGATCAGCACCACCACCGGCGTGTTTTTACCTTCTGCGCCCTTGGCCAGATACAAATCGAGCCGGTCACGCTCATGCGAGCCATAGGCCACATCGGCCACATCAGGCTTCAAAGCATCAGCGGGCATGTTTTCCGGCTTCGCGCCGGTTGTGCCCTTTCGCTTCGCCATGTAGGCCAGGCCTTCTTCCATCGTCAAAACGCCATCCTTGTTCCCATCCGCTTCGGGATAGCGTTTCAGCGCCTCGCGCAGCCGATCGTTGTTCTCGGAAGAAACTTGGGCGCTGCCAATCGAGGTGAGAAGCAGCAGGGGAAAAACAAAACGCGCGTTCATGGGCATGGGAGCCGCATGAACGCGCGAGGAGTGAAAAAGTTGCCGCAGCTTTACGGGATGTTGCCCACCTTCGAATCGCCTTCGACGAGGCCAAGCGCCCATTGGATGCCGCCGAGGATCATCTCTTGGTAGGTGTGAGCGATCTCCGGGCTGTTTTTGCGATCCTTCGTGCCTTCTTTCCAAGTGGGGTCCCACACGTCTTCGCGATGGCCGAGGGAGGTGTAATACACCCGGCCTTTGCCGAACTCCTTGCACCAGGAAAGCGGGTAGTAGCCGGGCGTGCCTTCGTTCGGATGCGCGTTGAGACCGAGCAGGCCGTGGACGGTGGCCTTGTCGAAGGATTTGAGGATGTAGATCTCGTCAAAGACCTTCCAGCCGGAGGGCGCAGGCTTGGCGGCGGGATGCAGCGGGGAGTGAATGATGGGCTGCACTTCAACCTGAGCTTTATGGGTTTGAAACTCACCGCCCAGCATGTCCACATAGCCACGGAAGGGGTGGTAGGTGTCCGAGCCGGAGTGCATGGCGATGAAGGCCTTGCCGCCTTTGATGAGCTCCACAAAGCCGTCGCGGTCAGGGAACTGCAAATCGCCCGTGGTATTGGCGAAGACGAAGCCGTCGTAGTGCTTGATCTTCTCGATGGCCATCTTCTCGGCCATGTAGGCTTTGATCTTGTCATTCCACACCTTGTTGGCGGCATTGAAATCCGCCAGCGCCTTGCTGTAGGTCTCCTGCTTGGCTTTGAAGGCTTCGTCGCTGTCTTTGTCACCCTTCACCGGCGGCTTGCCGGGGTTCTTCGGCTGGCCTTCCGGCTGGTGGACGTAGTCCACGGTGAAGGCACCGGACTTCTGGCCGATCTCGGCGAGGACTTTCTCCGCCGTTTCGATGGACGAATGGCGGAAGCCGGTGGTGACGGTGACGACGAGCAGCTTCTTCGGCTCCGCAAACGCGGTGGAGAAGGAAGCCGCCGCAGCAAGGAGGAGCGTGAGGCGTGCAATCATGGGTAGGAAAGCCAAACGTGGCGCTTCTGAGGGCTTTTACACTCCAAAATTGTAGCGGCGGGCGTCAGCATGCCGGAGGCCTCGGAAAACTCACGTTTTCCGCTACGAGGCTCGCGTCACTCGTTTCCAGAAGAAGTCCAGCTCGCGGGCCAGCACGCTCATCACCTGGGCGGGCGTGGCTTGCAGGGCACCGCTTTCGGATTCCTTGATGATGCGCTGCATGGCGTAAAGCGAGGCCACGCTCGTCGTATCGAGATGAATGGCATCGAGCATCGGCTCCACGATGGCTGGGAAGGCATCGCTGATGCGCAGGATGGACCAGCTTTGCTGCTCGCGGTCCGTTTTGAAGGTGATGAGCTTCACCTTCGGCGGCGTGTCACCCATCGCCTGCGCAGCGGCACTCGTCTCGGCGGCTTTTCCGGCCGCGAAACTCGACAGCGTGCGCCAGTAAGCCGTGTCCGCAAAGTTGGCCATGCCGAAGAGGATTTCGAGACCCTGCAGCGACCACGCCATCACCTGCCGACCTGTCATGCCGGGCAGTTCATGCTCGCTGAAGCGCACCAGTGGAAAACGACGACCCGCCAGGCGAATGAGTTCACCCACCTTCGCATGATCGAGCGGCTGCGAATCTGCCTCGGCGGACATTTGCAGGCGCAGCGCCTCGTAGCGCCCCAGCAGCACATCCCGCTCCGCTTCAGGAGCCGGTGGCAGAGGTGGCGGCGTGGCAGGTGCTGGCTCGGGAGCCACCACCGGCTGCGGTACATGCGGCGGCGGCGGGGAACCATTCGGAGCGGCGGGCTGGCGCAGCCTGCCGAGCATCTCGCGTAGCTTTTCAAAGGCACCCGTGGCCTGAGCCGTCATCTCCGGCGTTCGCGGTGCGGGCTCGTTTTCTTGTGGCAGCGCTGCCACAGGCTCGGCGAGACCTTCCGCGATGGTGCGAGCACGCTCCACGGTGCCATGATCAAAGATTTGTGCTGGGTCAGCCGGCAGCTCTGGCAGGGGCGGAGGCTCACTGACCACCGGAAGGACGGATGGCAGTTCCACCGTGGTGCTCACGCTGGCTTCCGCAGGTTCATTCTCCGGCACCAAACCACCACCAAAGGCCTCCGCAGGCGAAGGCGGCGTGTTTTGAAACACCTCCCACTGCCGCGCCAGATGCCGCAGGAAACCGCGAGCTGATACCGAACCCAGCGGACGGCCCAGGAAGTAGCGCTTCACATCCACGAAGGATTCAAACTCATGGCGCTGCTCCGGCGTCACATCGCAAATATCCAGCCGCATGCGCAGCAGATCCGCTGCGTCCGCCTCCGCGAGACCGCGAAGGAGCAGTTGCGAGCTCGTCAGCCGGTCCTCCATTGCACTGGGCAGATGGTGACCAAAGGTGGCCTGCCACACATCTTGGTTCAGGCTCATCACCACATGCACGCCGTCCATCCCCGCCATGTCCAGCAGCAGCGCGGCGATCTTCAAACCGGCATCGGGATTGCGATAGTAGGCATCGAGATGGTCCACCATCACGACCACCGGACGCCACAGGCCCAGCACACGCAGAAACGTCACCGCGCCATCTTGATCCTCATCCGCTGCCAATGCCATCAGCGGCACGCTAGATGCGGCGCTGCCTTCCTGCGCATGATGCAGCATCGCATTCATCCACATCTCCAGCACCGCCGGGGATGCCGCCACTTTTTGCGCCGCCTGCTGGGTCAAAGGCTTCGTCAGGGCCGAGCCATGTCTGCGCAGCCACTCGCCGATCAATCGTGCCGAACCTGCCGGATCGAAAATCTCCACCGGATTGCTTGCGAGCACCCGTTGCGCTTGATCCGGGTTCGCACAGGGGAGCTGGCCGGAGCCGATCAACTGGCGCACGAGATTCGCACACACGCCAGCGCAGGCCTCACGCAGCCGTGTCCAGCCGGGGCGTCCCGTTTCCGCTCTTGCCATGGATTCAAGACCGCGTTTCGCCACCGAGACCACGCTGATCGCGTCCTCCATGCGAAACGCCAGTGGCACGAGAACGATCTGTCCACCCGCCGCCGAGGCCAGACGGCCTAGCAGATGCGTTTTGCCATAGCCAGCACGCGGTGCGGTGAGCAGCAGCAAAGGCTGCCCGCCACTCGATCCGCCGAGACGTTCATCAATCGAGCTCGTGAGCTGCCGCAGCACATCCACGTTCATGCCCGGCACCGAGCGTGTCTCCTCCACCGCATACGGGCCGGGGCACACATCCTCCGCGAAGGGATTCGGCAGCGAGGAAGCTGCCGCCAAGGGCAAGCCCTCGGCGTCCGCTGGCGATGGTAAAGATGGCGATTCGGAAGCTTCCACGACGTGATGGCATTTATGACCGCCGTGAAGTCACACGAAAGTAAGTTTTTGGTATGCGCAGCATTCTCTCAGATGAGAAAATCGCCTCACTTCACGCTCACGCAAACCATGTCTCCTGCCGCATTACGGGCGTAAATCCTACCATTCGCCAAAACCGGCGCCGACCAGCAGCGACCGCTCAAGATGCTCGTGCGGGAGATCGGCTCAAACTTCGCCGGATCGGCCTTCGCGATGATCAGCTCGCCTTTGGCGCTCAGAACGATCAATTTGCCGTCCGCGGCCATCAGCGAGCAAAAGCCAACGTCGGCTGCGTTCCACTTTTCCGTGCCGGTGGCGAAGTCGATGCACTTAAACGTGTTGGATTTGTCGAAGTCGCCGTCGCTGCCATAAAGATGACCGTCGATCAGCACGCTGGAGTTGAACTGGTTCTTCATCACGCGACTGCGCCAGACCTCCGAAGGC
>JBILVU010000079.1:0-27250 GCA_044370285.1 Prosthecobacter sp. | reverse complement strand
ACGCTCGATATCCAGTTTGCGCACGGGTATTGAGCCGGGCATTCCGAAGACGATTGCCCGGTGTTTACGGTCTGTATCTGCGCCCCGTCCGAAACGCCGCCGGGGCTTCGCACTTCCGAGAGGCTGCCAGGTGGCAGTTTGGGGTGATCCTCTGGGCTGCCCTGGCAAGAGGGGATGGACTCTCTCACAATTACATGATCGCGCTCGCCATTGAGCTTCACCCCACCGTCACCGGGACCAGTGTCATGGTATCGTTACCGAAGATGTCGATGACCTTCACGGCCACGGTGTAGCGGCCAGGCTTGGTGTAGAGGTGTTGGGCGGTGGTCAGTTCCAGGTCGCGGTCTTGGCGCGTGCGGAAGCTCTGCCACTCATTCTCGAAGATGTAGGCTCCGGTCCAGCGTTCCTCGAAGTCGAGCAACTCTTCCCCGGCTTGCACGATGCCAGGCAGTGCGCCTTCTACGCCCATCTGCTTCGCCACCTTGATGATCTCTTTGCGGCTCTCGTAGTGGAAATCCACGGCCCAGTAGTCCACCCAGTCCGTCCACTTTTTGGTCAGCACGTCGCGTTTGATGATGCCTTCCTTGTCCTTGGTGAATTTCACGAGCTGGCCCGCATCGCACACCACCTCGCTCTTTCCGGCCTTCATCTCGGCGGTGATGCTGTCCACCAGACCCTGGGAGTAGTGGACGGAGAAATCCGTGAGCTGGATGGCGAGCGCCAGCGGGTTCTTGCTGTCATAGCGTGGCGTGGCCTCCACGTAGGCGATGTCGGCAAAGCGCACCTGGCCTTTCTCCACTGCGCGTTTATCGAAGACCTCGGGTGGGATGGTCTTCGGGGCGATGTCGATTCCCTTGCTCTTCGCCTCCTCCAATACGGCGGGGAAGAGGCCCATCTCAAACTCAAAGGCCAGGATGTCCACGCGGGAGGCACCGCGCTTGCGACACTCGGTGATGACCTCCTCCACAAATAGGCGGCCCACGGGCAGGTTGATGGGGCCGACGACGACGAGGCGGCTGCCGTTCTTCCCGTGGAAAAAGGCGCGGTCAGGCAGGGCCTCGGCTCGGTAGGCTTTCAGGATCAGGTCGCGGAAATCCTGCTCTTTCTTCGCCAGCGCCTGCTCCTTCTTCTTGCCGGTGAGCCGGCCGGAGATGTTGAGGTAAGCCTGCCGCTCGTAGCGCCCCAGGTTCAGCACCTCAAAGGCGCGGAACAGCTTGCCGCCGCCCTTCAGCTCCCGCTGCACCTGGATGAGCCGCTTCCGCGTGGTGTGGACGCCGAACTTTCCGAGGTCCGTGGCGATCCACTTGCGCCCGAGCTTCTCCGCCACGGCGGCGGTCGTGCCGCTGCCGCAGAAAAAGTCGGCCACAAGGTCGCCTTCGTTGCTGCTGGCTTTGAGGATGCGTTCCAGCAGGGTTTCTGGCTTTTGCGTGTTGTAGCCCTGATACTCGTCAGCCATCGAGTTGATGACGTCGATATCGTCCCAGAAATCCGAAACGTAAACCCCCTTGGCTTGAGACTCGTAATATTTTAATCGCGGACTTCCGTCCTCTTTGGTTGGCCAGTAAATGAGTCCTTCACTGTCGAGTTGGTCGAGTAACTTGGGGCTCTTGAGCCAGTGCATTCCATTTTTTCCCAATTTATTTGGGTCAATGCCGCGCCAAACTTCGCCTGTTTCTCCAGTTCGTTTACCACTCGCTAAAATTGGAACGGGTTGGAAAACACCCCGCTCGTCTTTGTGAGAGTAATGCTTCTTGGAGGATTCTGAATACTCGCCGAACTGTGGATTAAATGTGTGTTGTCCCGATTTTGAAAAGTAGAGGATGAAGTCTTGGCTGTTGCGCCATTGTGTTTTCACACCAGCAGCAAGCGCAGATCGTTTCCACGAAATGATGTTCTCAAAGTTTTGAAAGACTTCTTCCATCACCGTTCGCAGGGCACCGACCAACCGCCAATCGCAATGCACATAGATGCTCCCCTCCGGGTGCATCAAATCCCGCATCAGGATCAGCCGCTCGTAGATCATGGCGATGAAGGAGTCCGCGCCGCGGCCCCAGGTGTCGCGGTAGGCGATTTGTTCGAGGAGGTTCGGCTCTTTATGAAAAGTCTCGCCGCCGATCTCGATGTCCATGCTGAAGTCCGCGCCCACGTCGAAGGGCGGGTCGATGTAGATGAGCTTCAGGCCACCGGCGTCCTCGATCTGGCGACGGAGCGCCCCGCTTTTCAGGGAGGAGAGGATGAGTTTGTTGTCGCCCCAGATGAGCTTGTTCGTCCAGCCCTTGAGCTGCCGCCCGCCGCCGTCGAGGCTGAGTTCATCCGCCCGGCTTTCCTTCCGGGGTTCGTCGATGTGCTCCAGGGTCTGGAAGGGCAGGATGGCGGTGCAGACCTCCCGGGTCTTGCCATTCCAGACCAGCTCCACCTCCCGTTTGTCGGCAAAGAGCATGAAGCGGTATTTGTCCGGCAGGGGCTTCCCCTGCTCGATGAGCTTGATGAGGTCGCGCTTTTCCTGCTCAGGCAGGTCGTAGTGTTCAGAGGCGGGGCGGGACATGGGGGGAGGGGAATGACGAAATCAGAAGGAGGAATGACGAAAGGGCAGCGGGGCGGTCAGGGGCTTCCAGTCAATTAACCGTCAATTAAGTTTGGGAGGGGATTTGCTGGGAAATGAGGGGGTTCAGAGGTGTTTTTGGGCCAAAAGGCTGCCTTCAGTCAATTAACCGTCAATTAAAGCTCAGGCCCAAAAAGGCACGTATTTCGCATACTTTTTGCCTTGGGTTTCGTCCTCCGGCTTGATCCGGCCATCTTTGACAGCATCGGCAATGATGCGGGAGGCCATGGACTTGTTGGGCTCAGATATGCCGAGGCGTTCCCGTAGGCTTGAGTTTGTCATGGGATTCCTCTCCACAAAACGCAGGCAGGCATGGAGGTAGCAGGCACGGGTGCGGTCGGCCCGGTCCATCTCACGCAGAGGGCGGTGAGCAAATAAGACAACCCGGGTCGAATCGACGGCGGTCTCGATCAGCGGTGCCGGAAGCTGGTAGAACTCTGTCTGAGAAACCACCTTGTCCACGCCGCTGCCGCGCTCCTCACAAACGCCTACCCGGCGCATGAACGAGGCAAGAAGTTCGTTTCGGGAGCGGGGCGGCGTGTCCAGGAATCGTTCGGTGGTCACCAGCGGAAGCCCTGGATTCGTCACCTCCATGCGGTCTGAGAAGATTTCGATCATCGGCCCAGCGCCTGTGACGGAAAAGTCCTGATGGATGAGAGCATTGGCCGCTAGCTCGCGAATGGCCAGCTCAGGATACATGGGCACTTCCTTGCGAAGCGCCTTACCTATCACCTCGTTTTTGGGAACAAGCGTGTTGATGAAGTCGATCAGCCCTTCAAAACCTGAGGCATACCCTTTCTTGCCCACCTGTTCCCTAATCGTCTTGAGGCGGTTCTTGCCCTCATAAACAATCACACGAACGGCTTTGCGGGATAGCGAGCGGAAGGAATCGAGGTTCTTGGCAAACAAGATGCCGCCCAAGGCGGTAATGTTCCATGTGCCAGCACCGTCTGGGACGATCATGCGGTCTGCTGCAAGACGTTCGAGTAGCTTTTCACGATCTGCAGGCAGCGGCAGAGACAGCAGTTCGAAATAGGATGGATAATCGAGCTGAGACAATACGGCGTCAGCACCGACGTGTTCCACGACGATGGTTTCCTCAAAGGGCGTCGTGTCGAACACTCGCCAGAGGTCTTTTTCAATCTGTGGGTGATCCTTGAGTTTTTGACGATAGGAACCCACGCGAATGAACTCGACCCCCTGAAACTGGATTGGTCGGCCCGGAGCCCTGGGCACCTCCAAAACCACAATGTGATGTCCCTCATGATCGAGTTCGTGGAACTGAAAGTGAACCCTGGGCGAGAGGAGGCGAACCAGCCAGCTCTCCAGGTCCTCGTTTCCTTTCTTGGTGATGGCGGGCCTGAAACTTGTGCCTGTCACCTGGTGCGTGCTATCGTCAATACCCCATACGAGATAGCCAGCTGCCTTGCCATGCAGGGCGGCCATGTTGCCGAGAGCAGAAATGTATTCGCCGATGTCCTCGGGATTGCTGTTGTTCTGTTTAAACTCCAGCCAGGGCGTTTCAGTGGGCAGTTTTCGGAGTTCTGCCACCAGCCCGTCAAGGTAGGCTTGGGTCGGGGATATGGTCATGGCGTCTTGAAATCGTTAAAGCTCAACCACAGTTCCCGCAAGGTCTTGGGAACGTGCTTCTCGAAACCTGCCTGGTCCACAAAGATGAAGTCGTAGCGCTGGCCGTTCTCCTCAGCGGCGGTGGCATCGGTGCACCATTGTTTGAGGCGGGCCATTTTCTGCGGGAGGTCGAGTTCCTTGCGTCCCTTGGTCTCGATGATCCAGATGACGCCGCTGGTGTCCCGCACGATGAAGTCGGGGACGTAGTTCGAGAGGTCGCCATCCGCCTTCACGTAGTCGAGCTTGAAGCCGACGGCGAAGTAGTTCTTGGCGAAGGCCTGCACGTCCTGCGCGGCCTCCAGGAAGGCGGCGAAGTATAGCTCAAAGCCTCCCGCATTGGCCTCGCCGACGGTCTTCGTGAAGATGCACTTCTTCGCGGCCAGGAAGGGGCGGTGATCGGTGCGGAAGGGGCGGGTGTGGCTAAGGCGGATGTAGTCCTCAATGCGTGTGCTACCGCTGTCGGTGATCGTGAGCGCATTGATGGCGGTCTTGAAGGAGTCGTAGAGCACCTTGCCCACCTCGGGCTCGGAGAGGTTGCGGATCACTACGGCGTCTTCCAGATTGGCTGGCGGACCTTCAAACAGATGATCGCGCATGAAGTCACGCACCTTCGGATAGAGCAGGTCGTAACCGCCGACGAGGCGCAGGTCCTTGAGCAACTGGCGGGCAAAGAAGGCCACGACACTGCGGTAGTCCGCCGGGCCAGAGCCATCGAGATGCACGGTGTGGTGAATCTCGGCGTCGAGCATGGTCTTGAACACGATCTCCCGCGTCTCCTCCGGGGTGAAGGCCTTCAATGGCAGGCGTTTGTTACCCAACGCGGCGGGATTGAGGTCGCCGAGATCCTTGAACTCACGCTGGTAGCGGCGACTGAGCTTCGGCAGCGGGATGTCCAGCGCGGCGAGGTCTTTGTCCTTGTTCTCCGTGTCCACTTCCACGATGAGCGGTTCCTTTCGCTTTGCGCCATCGCCCATTGGGACGTGCTCGAAGCTGACCCCTTCGGTCTGGATGGACTCGACGAACTCCATGAAGGCAGGCGTTCCCATGACGGAGACGGTTTCCGCCGTGTCTGTGCCGAAATACATGCGGCGCAGGCCGCGTCCGAGCGTCTGCTCGGGGAGGATGTTGGACTTGGCCGCATAGGCGCGAAGGCCGCAGATGACCGTGACGTTTTTCACATCCCAACCTTCTTTGAGCATCAAGACAGAGACGATGGCCTTGTAAGGTGACTTCCAGGAGTCGATCTCGTTCGACTGCTTGCGCAGCAGATCCAGCTCCTCCTTTTTCTTGCCGGAAGCGGCCTCGGAGATGTCGCCATTGTCCTTGGTGTGAATGACCAGCACGGCCCCTTGCAGTTCGGGGCAGATCTTTTGCAGATGCTCGCCGACTTCGTCGCAGTTCTTCGTGTCATCCACCATGACGAAGAGCACGGCCTTTTTGCCCAGCGGCTCATGCTCGGCGTAGCTCTTGCGCCACTCCTCCACGCTGAGCGCGAGGTAGTCGGCATACTTGTCGGAGAAGATGGCGGTCTTGTGCTCGCGCAGCTTCGCACGGCTGGCGGCGTCCGGCAGAACGGGATGCTTTACCACGTTTTGATGGATGGCCTCCACCAGCGGATAATCCGACACCGTCTGAACAAAGATGGCCCCGCTGTCGTGACGCGGTGTGGCCGTCACGTCGATCTGCAAGGTCAGGCGGTCCTCCTTTTGCAGCATCTTGTGATGGATGTCCTGGATGGATTTGAACCAAGCCATCTTGGGATTGTGGATGTGATGCGCTTCATCATTGAAGACGGCCAGTTCCTCAATCTCGCGCACGATCTCTCCGAGGTCGGTCTTGCTGTCGGTGGTCTTGCCCTTGGGCTTTTCACCAAAGGCGTCCGAGAGGAAGTAGTCGCGCAGATCATCATCCTCTAGCGAGGGCTCCTCCACATCGGTCATGAACACACGGTGAATGTTCGTGAGGAAGATGTTTCCCACCTCGCGGGTGATGCGCACATCATCCTGAATGTGCAGGGTGAGCTGGAAGTCATCCCGCCAGTTCCGCCCTTCGTGGCCGTTGTCAGGCAGCACGGGGTCATTGAAGAAGATTTTCAGCCCGTCGAAGTCGGTCCGCAGACGGTCGAGCACGATGATGTTCGGCGCGATGACGAGGAAGTTCCGCGAGAGGCTGGAATTCGCCTCGTAGAGCTTGTGGAAAAAGCTCCAGGCGATGAGCAGAGAGAGCACTTTTGTTTTGCCAGCGCCCGTCGCCATTTTTAGCACATAGCGGGGCCAGTCCTCGCTGAACATGCCGGAGGAAACCGAGCCCGAAGCATCAAAGCGAAGCAGGTCAAACTTGTCCCGAGCCTGCTTCACATCATGTAGCCAGATCACGGTCTCAACCGCCTCGCGCTGGGCGAAGTAATACTGAAACGAGGAGAGCGAACCGTCCGACTGCTCCAGCAGGTGCTCCGTTTCAAACCACCAGCGCAGCAGTGCTACCGAGGTGGCCGAAGCACCGGGGTAGCCCTGGCTCCTCCAATCGAAAACGTGCTGCCTGATCTTTGCCACCAAGGGAGGCAGCAGCTTGTCATACGAGGAAGATCGAAGTGCCTCATCCGCCGGGAACCAGCGCTGCTCGGGGATCAACGGCGCGTAGGGTGATGTAGGGAAAGCAGGATGAAGGGACATGGGTAAAAGGGAAAACCACCTTGGCGAGTGTAGCGTGGCATCAGGACCACTAACGTTGAAGCATATCCCCGGCACTGTCGCCAAGTTTAGATTCACGGGGGTGAAGGGTGGTCGAAAGAAAACAGCTAAAAAACGGTCGCTTCGGCATACTCCCGCCCGCTTACCGCCTCATGCTGGATGCTATGACGCTGTGTTTTGCTGTCTTCGCCGCATGAATCTGCGAAACGAGCAGTTTTCGCCCGCAAGAGGCCGGTTTAAGGCAACGGGGCGGATACCCCATCTATTCGCAACCCAAGTGTCATCCTCAATTAGCTTGGGGTCCTCCTTGGAGCAGCCGAGTGCTTAAAATACTGATCAACGCGCCTCGGCGATCGTTGGCCGTATCGCCGCCATCACGCCGCAGCAGGCATGCTGTGCGCGGCCATTTCCGCCGCCATGTCAGCGGAGGGCACGAAGGAGGCTTCGCGGCTGGGTCGGATGTGGGATTTGTCGTTGAGGAAGGTGATGAGGTGCTCGCGGAGTTCGTAGTAGCGCGGGTCTTCCATGATCTCCTTGCGGTTGCGGGGGCGCTCGAAGGGGATCTTTAAAATGTCGCCGACTTCGGCTTCTGGGCCGTCGGTCATCATGACGACGCGGTCGGAGAGGAAGATGGCTTCATCGACATCGTGCGTGACCATGAGGGTGGTGATGCGATTGCGGCGCCAGAGGTCGAGGAGCACTTCTTGAAGCTCGTAGCGCGTGAGGGAATCGAGCATGCCGAAGGGCTCGTCGAGCAGGAGCATCTTCGGCTGCAAGGCGAAGGCGCGGGCGATGCCGACGCGCTGGCGCATGCCTTGGGAGAGCTCGCCGGGGTGTTTGTGCATGGCATCGCCAAGACCGACGATGCTGAGGTAGTATTCGGCCATCTGGCGGCGCTCGGCTTTGCTGGCGGTGAAATAGACCTGGTTCACGCCGAGCATGACGTTTTCAAAGGCGGTCATCCACGGCAGCAGGCAGGGCGATTGAAAGACGATGCCGCGATCCGGTCCCGGACCGACGGCTTCCTTGCCGGCGAGGATCATGTTGCCCTTCGAGAGATCGCTCAAACCGGCGACCATCATGAGGACGGTGCTTTTGCCGCAACCGCTGTGGCCGATGAGCGTGGCGAACTCGCCCTCCTTGAGCTTGAGGTTGAAGTTTTTGACGATGGTGGCCGGACCTTTGGGCGTGTCGTAGGTCTTCCAAAGACGGTCCAGTTCGAGCATGGGGAGCTTGTGCGTGCTCATGCGGCCACCTCCACTTCTTCGCGTTTTTCGGCGGTGCGGCGTTTCGGGCCGCTGCGGTTGAGGAATTGCAGGCTGTTCACGGTGGTGAGGTCTTCAGGCAGAATGTCCGGCAGCGTGAGCTTGAGGCTGGTCTTCGACTTGGTGCGGCCTTTGGCATCGAGCAGCGTGGTGATGAGCTCCGTGCGCAGTTTCTTGAACTTGGGGTCGTGATTGATCGTGCGGCGGTCGCGGGGGCGCTCGAGGTCGATGATCATCGGCTCGCCCAAGGTGGCTGGCGCGGTGGGAAGCAGCGGAATGACTTTATCCGCGACCAAAATGGCTTCATCGGGGTCGTTCGTGATCCAGATGACGGTGGTTTTGTTGTTCATCCAGATGTCGCTGATCTCGTCCTGAAGCTGGGCCCGTGTGAGGGCATCGAGAGCGCTCAAAGGCTCGTCCATGAGCAGCACCTTCGGATTCATCGCCAGCGTGCGAGCGACGGAAACCCGCTGCCGCATGCCGCCGGAGAGCTCCTTGGGCAGTTTGTGTGCCGCTGGCGTGAGCTTCACCATCGCGATGTATTTGGCGACGTGTGCTTTGCGCTGTTCCGACGTCCATTCTTTGAAAACCTCATCCACGGCGAGCGCGATGTTTTCCTCCACCGTGAGCCAGGGAAGCAGCGAGTAGTTCTGGAAGACCAAACCGCGATCTGGACCGGGTTCGGTGATCTTTTTGCCTTCGATGAGCGCTTCGCCGGTATCGGGTTTTACGAGGCCGGAGATCAGATTGATCAGCGTGGACTTCCCAGAGCCCGAGTAGCCGACGATGACGACGAACTCGCCTTCTTCGACACTGAGGTTGATGTCTTTGAGCACCTGCGAGCCAGCGAAGGATTTGGAGGCTGATTTGATTTCGATAAGGGGCATCGGGGCTGAAATTTATGATTTACGATTTATGACTTATGATTTGGAATGGCGTTCCTATGACGAACCAAGAGCTCAAAGAACGGACCATGGACTTTGCGGTGCGAGTCCTGACGATGGTCGATGCGCTGCCGAAGACGACGGCTGGTAAAACGGTCGGAAATCAGATCGCTAGAAGCGGAACCTCGGTGGCGGCGAATTATCGGGCTGCATTGAGGGCTAAGTCCGACGCAGACTTCATCAACAAGATCACGATTGTGCTGGAGGAGGCCGACGAGAGCGGGTTTTGGATCGAACTGGCCGAAAGAGCCAAATTGCTGCCATCCAAACGCTTGAAGGGTCTTCTTCAAGAAGCCGAAGAACTCACGAAGATCTTCAACGCCACGCGAGCAACGACAAAACGCCGCACGGCCCGAAATCATAAATCGTAAGTCATAAATCATAAATCCGATGATCAGATGCTTTTGAAACGGCTCTCCACGAGGCTCATCAGCCTGTCCAGGGCCCAACCGACGACGCCGATGGTGAGGATGCTGAGGATGATGCTGGTGTAGAGGCCGTTGTTGTATTCGTTCCAGAGGAAGTTGCCGATGCCGATGCGACCGGTGAGCATCTCGACGGCGACGATGACGAGCCAGGCGATGCCGAGGCTCAAGCGATAGCCGGTGAACATGTAGGGCAGTGTGGCAGGGACGAGCACCTTCCAGAGCGTCTTCCACTTCGAGAGTTTGAGCACTTTGGCGACATTCAGGTAGTCCTGCGGCACGGCGCGGACGCCGACGGCGGTATTGAGCACGGTGGGCCACATGGCGCAGATGGCGATGGTGAATAGGGCACCCATCTCATTCGCATTTTTTCCGGCTCCCATGAAGAGAACGACACCGAGAGGCATCCAAGCGAGCGGTGAGACCGGTCGCAGGATTTGGATGATGGGATCAAACATCCGCGTGAAGGTTTTGGAGAGGCCGAGCATGAACCCGATGGGCGTGCCGACGAGCAGGGCGAAGAAGTAGCCCTTCGCGACGACGATCAGCGAATACCAGGTGAAACGCAGAATGCCCTGATCGAGCTCCTCACGCTTGGCGAATGGCTCGACGATGTATTTCTTGGTCTTGTCCCAGGTTTCGAGCGGTCCGGGCAGGTCTTTGATGAGGCCCACTTTCACCTTCTTGGTGAAACCGGAGGGCGTCTTTTCCTCACGAACGCCACCGGAGATGGCACCCCAAATGAGAAGGACAGCGAAGATGCCCATGACGGGCATGAACCAATGGAGGAGTTGTTGTCGGGTGAGTTTCATGAGGGGGAGGATTTATGATTTATGATTCTTGATTTATGATTTGCCGATCTCCCTCACCGCTCCGTGTGGAGCGGCTCGGGAAATCAAAAATCATAAGTCGTAAATCATAAATGAATTAGCCTTTGAGGTTCTTGATGGCAGCGGAGGTGGCGAATTCCTCGGCTTTGGCGGGATCAAAGACCGCGCCGTCCATGAAGGTTTCGGGGCTGTCATCGAGCTTGCCGCCGGTGTAGCCGATCTCCTTCATGGCTTCTTCGTAGAGAGCCGTGGCGGCGGTGGCTTTGGCGACGCCGTCGTAATCGGGCGTGCCTTCGACCATGCCCCAGCGGCGGAACTGGGAGAGCCACCACTTCACGAACTTCGGCTGCGGGTAGTTGCAGTTGCGACCGCTGAACATCATGTAGTCCTCGTCCTTCTTGGTGCGGCCGTCGCCGTAGTCGAGCTCACCCATGAGGCGGCTGTAGATAACTTCGGGCGGGCAGTTCACATAGCTGGCCGCGGAGATGATTTCGACCTGCTCCTTGCGGTTGCCGAGGTCATCGAGCCACACGCTGGCCTCATGCAGGGCTTTGAGAACGGCCTTGACGGTCTTCGGATTTTTCTCGGAGAACTCTTTCGTGAAGGCGCAGACCTTCTCGGGGTGGTTCTTCCAGATTTCCTGTGTGGCGACGCTGGTGTAGCCGATGTCTTCGGCGATGGCACGGGCGTTCCAGGGCTCGCCGACGCAGTAGCCGTCCATCTTGCCGACCTTCATGTTCGCGACCATCTGGGGAGGCGGGATGGTGGTCAACGTGATGTCGGAGTCGGGATTGATGCCACCGGCGGCGAGGTAGTAACGAAGCCACATGGCGTGTGTGCCGGGCGGGAAGGTCATCGCGAAGGTGAGCGGTGTGCCACCGGCTTTGGCTTCATCGACGAGGGGTTTGAGGGCCTTCGGATCGCCTGCGACGGTGCCTTTGAATTTGTTCGAGAGCGTGATGGCCTGACCGTTGCGGTTCAAAATCCATGGGAAGACCATTTCCTTCACGGCGGAGCCACCGAGGCCCATGGTGGAAGCAATGGGCATGCCGAGAAGCATGTGCGTGGCCTGGTTTTCGCCGGTGACGAGCTTGTCGCGAATGACGGCCCAGGAGGCTTCTTTGCTCACGGTGGAGTTGATGCCGAATTTTTTGAAGAGGCCTTTCTCATGCGCGATGACGATGGGCGAGCAATCGGTGAGGGCGATGATGCCGAGTTTGATGTCGGCAGTCTCGGGTGAATCGTCGGCATAGGCGGAGCCGACCCAGCCGGAGGGCAGGCCGGAAAGGAGGGCGCCAAGACCTGCTTGGCGGAGGATGGAGCGACGAGTGAGGGGTGTGGCGTTGTTCATGCGAGGGCGAGTGGTGGACGTTTCTTGGGTTTGATGGCGGGTTTAGCGGCGGCGGCTGCTTCGGGAAGAGGGAGGGCGCTGGAGGTCCAGCATTCACGCATGGCGGCGGCGGCCTCGGGGCGCTGCGCGGGTGTGAGCAGGCCGTGGGCGATGAATTCATCGATGAGCCAGCGACCACGTTCGGAGGTGGGCTCGTTGGCCTCGCGGCGCTGGAAGATGTGGAAGTGACTCACCTCGACCGATTTCTCCGTGCCGAGATCGAGCGGGCCGACGAGGGAGCGATTCAAGATGGCTTCGTTGCCTCTGAAGTAGCCGCTTTCCGCGAGGATGTGGGCTACCTCGCTGCGGTTTTCTTTCGCATCGCAGAAGGCGCAGGATTCATGAAGCGCGGCGATGATGGCGCGGATCTCATCGGCGTGACGCTCGATGAAGGTCTCGGTGGTGAGCAGCACCTTTTCGGGATGACCGGGGGCGAGTTGCTCACTCGTGGCCGCGATCCAGCCGGTGCCGCGTTCGACGGCGAAGGAGTTCCACGGCTCGCCGACGCAGTAGCCATCGATGAGACCGGCTTCGAGGCTTGAGGCCATCTGCGTGGGAGGCAGCGCCACGATGCGCACGTCCTTTTCCACATCGATGCCGCCTGCGGTCATCCACTGGCGCAGCAGGAAGAAGTGCGAAGCATAACGCGAGACCATGCCGAAGGTGAATTTCCGGCTGGTGCTGCTGCGGATGAGTTTTTTCAGGCTGGTGGCATCACGCACGCCGCGGTTCCAGAGATCGCGACTGAGCGTGATGGCATTGCCGTGGAGATTGAAGACGAATGGGGCCACCACGCGGCATGGCGGCGTGCTGAGCCCGAGGCGCATCGCCAGCGCGAGGCCGGCGATGGCATGGGCGGCATCCACCTGGCCGTACAGCAGCTTTTCCCGAATGGTGGCCCATCCGACCTCACAACTTAACTCAACTCGAACGCCATGTTTGCGGAAGAGCTCACGGTGCTTGGCCACTAGGAGCGGAGCGCAGTCGGCGAGCGGGATGAATCCGATGCGCACGGGCTGAACAACCCCGCTGAGGGTGGCTTTGGAACTGGGAGCGGCGTTTGGCATGACGCCCAATCACTGAGCAGCCGTGGTGCCAGCGTGCCAGACTCATGCAGAAACCATGCGCAATGTTTTTCACCTGATGTATGAATGGCATTCATGGACCACGCCATCGATTCCCGCCAGCTCCGTGCCTTCATCTGCCTCGCCCGCAGCGGCAGCTTCACGCAGGCAGGCCGTGAACTGAACCTCACGCAGAGCGCCATCAGCCACGCCATCAAATCGCTCGAAAACGACCTCGGCACGCAGCTTTTCCATCGCCAGGGCAAGAGTGTTCACCTCACGCACGCCGGACGCGAGCTGCTGCCGCACGCGGAGAACATCCTGCAAAGCATGAGCGCTGCCAGGAGCATCCTCGGCACGCTGGATCAAACGCCACGCGGCAAGCTGCGCATCGGCTGCACCACCGCCGCCGCGCAGTTCATCCTGCCGACGGTGTTCCGTGAGTTCAAAGAAAGCTTTCCTCAATATGAGATCAAAGTGGTGACCGGCGAGACGCCGGACACGATTGAGAAGCTGGAGAAAAACCAGGTCGATATCACGGTGAGCCTCAAACCGGCTGAAACGGCCAAACTGAGTTGCCACGCCATCTTTGACGACGAACTGGAGTTCCTCGTCTCACCTCTTCATCCATGGGCGCTGAAGGCTCCGAAGCTCAAAGAGGCCGCTGGAGAGACTTTCATCGTCGCCAGTCGCAACAGCCTCAATTTTGCGCTCACGCAGGATTATTTCATGAAGCAGGGCGTGCGGCTGAATAACTTCATCGAACTCGGCAGCTCTGAAGCGACCAAAGAACTCGCCAAGCTCGGCATCGGCGTGGCCATCGCTGCAAGGTGGATCGCTAAGAATGAAATCGAGGCTGGTCAGCTCGTGCCGCTCGCCTTGCCAAAAGGCAAACTCAAGCGCCGCTGGGTCGTCTCGACGCTCAAAGGCCGCCCGATGAACCTGCCGGAGCGCACCTTCATCGGCCTGTGCGAGGAAGTGGGGCGGCGGATGGTGGAGGCGATGCCGTCGTGAAGATGGATGACAGGGCGTGAGGGTCACGCTAGCCTCGCCGGATGAATGATGACCATGACCTAGACTTGCTCACGCTTTCACAGTTGAAGCAGATCGCCTCCGCGCAGGTGCAGCCGTATCGCGTGCATGTGCAGGTGGAGCAAAAAATGGAGCGGACGACGAGCACGGGGGCGCCGTATGTGGAGTTGAAGCTGGCGGACGCGGCGGATTCGATGGTGTGGCGTGTTTTTGACAACAACCCGATGTTTCTGGATGCGGGGCAGCTCACTCGCGGCGCTTTCATCGAGCTGGCGGCGCAGTGGATGGATACTGGCAAATATGGCTTGGAGCCGAAGCAGCCGCGTTTGAGGCTTTTGAGCGAGGAGGAACGGCAGGCGCTGCTGAATGGAGATCCTGAACTCGCCTCGCGACAGCGGGCGGACTATGACGAGATCGTGCGCTTCACGGCTGAAATCCGCGATCCGAGGTTGAACGTGCTCTGCGGGATGTTTTTGGAGAAGCATGGTGAGAGGTTCAAACGGACGGCGGCGGCTCGGCGAAACCATCACGCGCGTCGTGGCGGCCTGGTGGAGCATGTGGCGCAGATGATGCGCTGCGCGGTGGCGATCTGTGGCGTGTATCCGGCGCTGAATCGCGATCTCATGATTGCGGGCGTGTTGTTTCACGATTGCGGCAAGCTTTGGGAGAATGTGCATGCGGAGAACAGCTTCGCGCAGCCTTACAACCTCACGGCGGAGATGCTGGGGCATATCCCGCTGGGCTTGGAGGTGGTGAACAAGCTATGGCGTGAGCTCATGGAGCGCCCGGAAACGGCGGAGTGGGTGCATGTGGAGCCGGCATCGGATGCGGTGCGGCTGCATCTGCTGCATCTCATCGCGGCGCATCACGGGGCGTTGGAGTTTGGATCGCCGGTGCTGCCGAAAACGCCGGAGGCGGTGGCGCTGCATCATGTGGATAACATCGACGCGAAGCTGGAGATGTTCCGCAAGGCTTACGAGAGCGGCAAGGAGCTGGCTCCGGGCATCATTGAGAAGTTTGCGCCGTGGCCGGTGAGCATCGTGGCTCCGCTGCCGATGGTGGTGCCTATTGTTGAAGTGACTTGATGATGGTGGAGACAATCAAGCATTCTTCTCAATGAACTCTCTTCCGATGACTCTAGAAGCTGTCTGGCTTGAACTCGCCAGAGCAAGGGCCGATGCGGGTGAGTTTGACGTCTTCCCATGGGAATCTCAAAACGCGGAGGTTCAGCGCATTTGGAGGGAGGTGACTGACCCTTCAAGGTTGAAGTCATTAGAAGAGATGAGCTTGTCCAGTGCTGGACTCAATGCGGTTGCTCAGGAGGTGCTCAAGCAGGCGCTTCGGGCATGCCTAGACACATGTGCGAGAGGCGATGGCAGGTGATTTTACGGCAGTCTTGCTCAAGACGTGCTCGCCCGTTCACGGCTTCGCCTGCTTCGTGGGGTCGAAGTAGATGCGCACGTCGGCGTCTTTGATGCCGAGGATGTCCTGGGCGCGTTTGAGGGCGCTGCGGGTGGAGAGATTGGGGTTCGCGGGGCTGGCGAGGAAGATGTTGTCGCGCCCGACGACATCGACGAGGCCGGAGTTTTTCAGCACGCGATACACATCCTTGCTCGCACCACTGATGATGAGGTGGCGGTCATCGGCACGGAGCACGCGGAGGAGTTCTTCGAGCGCCAAAACGCTAGTGGCGTCGAGATGTCGGGCGTTCTTGAGGCGGAGGATGATGATGCGCAGATTCGGATCGGCAAAGGTGCGCTGGACCTGCGTGCGGAAGAGCTCGGCGGCACCGAAGAAGAGCTCGCCCTCGACATGCACGATGGAGATGGAGGGATGCTGGCGGCCTTTGCTGGCCTCGGCGAGGTTGCCTTCCTCATTGAAGGAGTATTCGACGAGTTGAGGTTGGCTGGCTTTGCGAAGGTAGAGAATGACGGAGACGGCCACACCGAGGAAAATGGCCACATGCAGCGGCATCATGCAGGTGGCGGCGAGGGTGACGAGAAAGACCACCGCGTCCGAATTTGTGGCCTGCATGCAGATGCGAATGTGGCGGGCATTGAAGAGGGAGACGGCCACGCAGATGACCAGCATGGCGAGGGCGGCACGCGGCACATGAGCGACGGCGGCGCCGAGCGTGAGAGCACCGCCGAGGCAAAAAAGGCCGCTCCACATGCTGGCGATGACGGTGCGTGCTCCGCTGAGGTAGTTCAAAGCGGAGCGGGTAAGTGAGCCGGAGGCGGGCATGCCGCTGAGGTAGGCGCAGGCGAGGTTTGCGGCACCAAGGCCGAGCATGTCCTGGTTTTGATCGACGCGATGACCACCGCGTCCGGCGAGGGTGCGGGACATGACGCTGGTCTCCATCGTGGCAAGGAAGGCGAGGGCCATGGCGAGTCCGAAAAGGCGGCTGGAATCGGTGAGTGCCTCGGCGGAGACGAAATCAGGAAACACCGGCAGCAGCTCCCGCCATGAAAACGCGGCGTCTTTGAAGGTGGCGGCATGCACGCCAAAACCGGCCAGCAGCCAGAACACGAGCGAAACGGCCACCAGCGTGATGGAGAAGCTCGGCCAGCGTGGTCGCCACTTTTTCAAGGCGAGATATATGGCGAGTGTGGCGGCGGCGCAGGCCACGCTGGCCCAATCCGAGGCCGGTAGCGCACGCAGGACACGGTAAATGTGACCTGGGAGCGTGATGGCGGGCTGCATGCCATCATTGAGTGCCTCGACGGAGATGCCGAGGGCGGAGGGGAGCTGGCTGGCGGTGATGAGCAGCGCCGCGCCGGTGACGTAGGCGATGATGACCGTGCGGCTGATGTATTGGGTGAGGTCCGCGACGCGGAGAAAGGCACCCGCCAGGAGCAGCGCCGCCGTCATGAAGACAAGCAGGGGCATGTGCGTGAGCCGATCAAGCTGCGGATATGCGGCGAAGTAGGAGAAGATCATGAACGCGGTGGCGTTCGTGGGGCCGAGAATGGTGTGGCGAGAGCTGGAGAGCATCGGCCCGATGAGCGCGGCGATGGCGGAGCAGGTGATGCCATAGTGCAGCGGCAGCCCGGCGATGAGGGCGTAGGCCATGCCCTGCGGGATGGCGAGCATGGCGACGGTGGCACCAGCTTTGAAATCGGCAGTGGCGGTGCGTTTCCCATACCCGAGGAAAGCGCGGCGCAGCGGAAAGGGATCGAGGGAGCTGTCTGACACGACGGCGCGTGCGAGCGAGATGATGCGCTGCGTGCCGTGAAGCACGTTTTGCAGCCAGACGCGGGGGGTAAAGGTCAAATCACAGCCTCCAAGGTTTCGAGATCGTGCATGTTAGGCCGTGTTTCATGCGCACAAGCTGGAAGTGCTGCTGGCGGCCTCATTTCACCTCTCGCCAGAGCCAGCGCAACGCCTCGGGCAGAGCAGGGGCCATGCCTTTGCTGCCGTGGAAGCATGGGTTCCAGTCGATGCGAAAGTCGTAGTTCATGAATTTCAGCGCGGCGGCCATCTGCTTGTTGGCGAGCGGCCAGTTGCCGAAGGGATTGTCGAGGTCGTTTTCGCCATCGAGCAGATACACGCGGATGGGTTTTCGCTCGGTAATGCGGATGAGCGAGGGATAAACATGCCCACCGCGCAGATCGACGAAGGAACCGACCCAGGAGAGCACTTTGCCGAATTTGTCCGGTCGTTCCCAGGCTGCGGTGAAGGCGCAGATGCCGCCTGAAGAGCCGCCGGCGATGGCGCGGGCATCTGGTGTGGCACGGAGCTTCACGGCGTGGCGTTTTTCCACCTCGGGGATGATTTCTTCGAGAAGGAAGCGCCCATAGGCATCGCCGAGGGAGTCATACTCGAAGCTGCGGTTCGCCGCCTTGTCGCCGGGCTTTTGCTTGGGCTTGCGGCCGGGGTCGATGAAGATGCCCACGGTGCGGGGCATGGCCTTTTGGTGGATGAGATTGTCAAAAACGACTGGCACGCGGAGAGAGCCGGTGGGGTCGGCATGACGGCTGCCGTCCTGCCAGACCATGAGGCAGGTCTCCTCGCCGGGTTGGTGGCCGGCGGGTAGATAGACGGTGACATCCCGCACGGTGTCGGGGAAGACCTTGCTGTCCTTCCACTCGAACTTTTCCAGTCGGCCTTTCGGCACGTCGGCCTGCGGCTGGCTATCGGCGGTGAGGGGGAAATGCTCAATGCGGGCACTGCCAGCCATGCGCGGCATGCCTCCAGCCTCGATGCGGTAGCTGAGATCGGTGAAATTCGGCATCTCGCGTGCCAACACCTGGAGGCCGTCCTCGCCGAGAGAGGTCATCTCGCCGATGAGGGTGCCGTCCTCGCGGAGGACGCTGGCGGGTTGCGGATCGAGGATGGCCCAGAGAACGGTCGTCTCCTCGATTTTGGCCGCGGCACGGCCTTGGGCGAGGTTTTTGAGGCCAAAGGCGCGGATGACGGCTTGGTGCAGCTTTTTCCGATCCTCGGCGGAGGCATGTGAGAGGCCTTCCTGGGCTTGGAGCATCTGCTTCGGCGAGGCCCAGCCTCCACCGGATTTTGGTTTGTCCTGCGCGGGCAGGAGAGTCGGAGCCCAAAGCAGGCAGGTTAGCAGGATCGCGGGTGGTCGCATGATGTGGCGGCATAAACGCCGCTTTCATGCCGAGTTATCGCCTGCTTTGCCGGGCGATCAGAGCGAAGCGGTGAGCGGCTGGCGCTTAGAGGGCACGCCAGCAGCGCGGATCTGCGTCTGGATGCTGTTGAGCATCTGGCGCACATGTGGCCAGCGGGTGCGATCCTTCATCAGTTGGGCGCTACGGTCGTAGGACCCCCATTGGAGCACTTTGATGTCCACATGACGCACGCCCCACTGGTCCATCGCATCGCGGCTGGGCTTGTAGAGATCGATCGTGCCGGTGCCGACGAGGGCGCTGCCATAATCATCCACTTCATAGACGATGCCTGGCTCGCTGGCGATGGAGAAACGGGTGCCTACCGGGAAACGGGACCAGTCCGCCGCCGCGCTGCGGACCATGCCGTATTTCAAATTGGTGCCGATGGCATTCTTCACGCCATAGACAATGTGGTCGCTCTCGGAATGCGTGTAGGCTGTGGTGCGCACTCGCATGCTGGGGCCGAGGCGGCTGGCGGAGGCCAACATGAGCGGCGGCTTTTCAAAGGCGGGCTTCGGCGTATCCAGCACGAAGGTGTAGCCTTTAACGTCCTTCGGGCGGAACGGGACCGTCGTGGCAAGGGCCTTCCGCACCTCATAACGGACGCCGGATTGCAGCGGGGGGGAGGTTTTCACCTCATGCGGCTGGCTCTTGAGGGAGAACAGGCCGCCCTTGGGGAGTGCACAGGACGACAAAACGACGGCAGTAAGGGCTGCCGTGCCAAAATGAATCAAAGACGAGTTACACATGGCTGATAATTTGCTGAATTGACAGAATTTTAATAAAAAATTCACAAATCCGCAATATAAAAAGTATAAATCGTATGAATTTAATGGCTGGTAAAGTTTTGGAGGCTCAAACATTCAAAAAATGCCTTTTCGCCACGTGGGGCCATTTCCGGCCCTCACTCCACCGCAAAAAGCGCCTGGATGTCCGCCTGTGTGAGCTGGAGCTTGTCCGTGCGGCCGGTAAGTAGGCCCTCGATGAGAGCGGCTTTTTTCTGCTGCATCGCCACCACGCGTTCCTCAATGGTGCCTTCGCAGATGAGTTTGTGGACGAAAACCGGCTTCGTTTGGCCGATGCGGTGGGCCCGATCGCTCGCCTGCGCCTCAGCGGCGGGGTTCCACCAAGGATCGTAGTGAATCACGGTATCCGCAGCGGTCAGGTTGAGGCCAGCGCCCCCGGCTTTCAGGCTGATGAGGAAGACGGGCACGCTGCCCGTTTGGAATTCGCGGATAGGTGCCTCGCGATCCTTGGTGCTGCCGGTGAGCTTCACGAAAGGCGTGCCATCCTTCTTCAGACGAGCCTCGATCAGCGCCAGCATCTCCGTGAACTGCGAAAAGATGAGGATGCGTCGGCCTTCCTCGATCAGTTCGGGCAGCATCTCGTCCATCAGATAGGCCGTTTTGGCCGATTCGTCGAGGTTTTGCGCGGTCTCCTGCTTGAGCAGCTTTGGATGGCAGCAGACCTGGCGAAGCTTCAGCAAGGCATCGAGCACGATGATTTGCGATTTATCCAGGCCATTGGCGGCGATGGCTTCACGCACACGTTTATCCATCGCGGCGCGGATCGTCTCATACAAATCGGTCTGCGCCTTGCCGAGGGTGATGGTGTGGAGAATTTCAGTTTTCGGTGGCAGTTCCTTGGCCACGGCATCCTTCGTGCGGCGCAGCATGAGAGGTTGAAGACGGGTACGGAGCTGCTTTTGGCGGTCGGCATCGGCATCACGCTCGATGGGGTTGCGGTAATGCTGGCGGAAGGTATCCGCATCGCTGAGCAGACCAGGGATGAGGAAGTGGAAGAGGCTCCACAGCTCACCGAGATGATTTTCCATCGGCGTGCCGGTGAGGCAGAGGCGGTGGCGGGCCTTTAAACTACCGCAAACCTGCGCGGCGAGGCTTTTCGGGTTCTTGATGTTCTGCGCCTCATCGAGGGCGACGATGTGCCAGTCCTGAGCCGTGAGCACTTCCGCATCCCGCACGAGCAGCGGGTAGCTCGTCACCACGAGATCATACTGCTTGAGGAACTTGAAATCATTTTTCCGACTGTCCCCATGCAGCAGCAGCAGGCTGAGCGTGGGCGTGAATTTGATCGACTCGTTGATCCAGTTTCGCAAAACACTCGTCGGGGCCAGGATGAGGCAGGGATGCTGCATGCGGCCGCTTTCCTTCTCGATGAGGATGTGGGTCAATGTTTGCAGCGTTTTGCCCAAGCCCATGTCATCGGCCAAAATGCCGTGCAGGCCGAACTCGCGCAGGAACTGCATCCACGAGGCTCCCTCACGCTGATAATCACGCAGGCTGGCCTTTAGCGAAGCGGGCGGCTCGATCAACGTGATGCGCTGGAAGTTCTCCAACTGCTGTGAAAGCGCCGAAAGCTCCGCCGGAGCACGAATCGGCAACCCATCCAGTGTGGCGAGCTGGGCGGCGCGGAGCTTGTCGAGCTGGAGCTTGCCGTCTTTGCGCACGGGACGCGTCGATAGCAGCTCGTCAAAAAAGCGCAGCAGCACCAGCAGCCGCTCCGCTGGCACGGAGAGCACATCATCGCGATCGCCTCCGAGCGAGAGCAGGAAGCGCTGATCGAGATTCTTCTCCAAAACCGTCGCCGTGAGGCCCTGATCAATGCAATCGACCAGCAGCGGCACCAGCGTGATGCGGCGGCCCTCGATCTCCACGCCGAGATCCAGCGCGAACCAATCCTTGCCGCCTTTATCGCCCTGCAAATCGCTGAACCACTTGTCCTCGCCTGCCTCGTGAATTTGAAAGCCGATGTTCTCCGCTACTTCCACACGCCAGCCGGACTCGCTGAGCTTGGTTGTCTGCTCCTGGAGAAACTGCGCCCAAAACAAGGCCTGATCGCCATGGATGGCCATGAAGCCGAGCGTGGATTCCTCCGCCTTCGTGCCTGGCATCGCCTCGGCGAAGGGCTTGAAACCGAGCGAGGAAAGATCCGTGAGAAGCAGTCGCTCGGATCGCAGATTGCGAACGACGGTGTGCTTCGTGCCGTCTTCATCCATCCACTGATGCGCCGGACTGCGCACCAGCATCTCAAAGCGACGCGGACATCCCTCATACTCGGCAAAAGGCTGCGCGATGGCGATGCTGCGCGGCGTCCAGCCGCCGATGCCGCGCTTCGCGGTGATCTGAGGCACCTGTGCGGCGATGCGGCGCACGACGAGCACCGGTTTCGGCTCGGCGGGAGGGAGTTCGTCTTTGATTTCGAGCTCCACGCTCTCGCTTTGCGGCGAGGGCGAGGCCTTCTCATGAACGCGGGCCATTTTTTCGATGCGCTGACGGCCTTCCTCGATGTCGAGCATGAGCATCACCGCCGCCGCGTGCGGGCAGAGCGAGCCTTGCACGCAGGTGCAGTGCGAGGTCATCGCCAGCGAACCATCCTCACGCAGTCGCAGATGCGTCGTCACGGAGGCGGTGTTGAACAACCCCGTGCCCACGCCTGCGATGATCTCCAACTCGTTGTCCGAGCACACATGCACGCCGGCGAGCCCGATGTCTCCATGCTTCAGCAATCGACCTCCTTCGTCGATCTGCTGCCGCCGAAACAGCCACAGCCATGATTTGGAACGCACCTGCGACCATAGCTTGGAAAATGGAAAGCCGCTGAGATCCATCGGGTTCAAACCGCTGACTTCTTCACCGCATCCCACGCCTCATCCATCTCCGCGAGGCTGAGCTTGCCGAGTTCCTTGCCGTGCTCGCGGAGGTGGCTTTCCATCGCGTGGAAGCGCTTCACGAATTTGTCATTCGCGGCGGCGAGGGCGGATTCGGATTCGATGCCGAGCTTGCGGGCAAGATTGACGACGCTGAAGAAAAGATCGCCGAGTTCCTCCTCGATGTGCTTCTTATCGCCGCTTTGCACGGCTTCTTCGAGTTCGGCGGCCTCCTCGCGGATTTTATCAAACACGGGCGCGGTATCCGGCCAGTCAAAGCCCACGCGGGCGGCCTTTTTTTGCAGCTTTTGACCTCGCATCAGCGCTGGAAGGCCGCCGCCCACGCCGTGGAGCATGCCTTCGTGCTGCGTACCCTTTTCCACCCGCTTGATGGCATCCCATTGGGTGAGCACGGCATCGCTCGTGGCGGCGGTGGTATCGCCAAAGACATGCGGGTGACGACGGATGAGTTTGTCGCACAGGCCTAGGGCCATCTTGTCGAGATCGAAGGCGCCGCTTTCACTCGCGATCTCGGCGTGAAGCACGGGTTGCAGCAGGATGTCGCCGAGTTCGTCGCAAATCTGGGCCGGATCACCGCCGCGGATGGCCTCGGCCACCTCGTAGGCTTCCTCAATGACATGCGGGATCAGCGATTCGTGCGTCTGCTCCATGTCCCACGGGCAACCACCCGGCGCACGCAGCCTATGCACCACATAGCGCAGGCGGGTGAGAGCATCGGGGTGGTGGAGCATCGTGGCGTCATCGTGCATCGGCGGAGGTAGGCGTCGTCAGTCTCGCGGTCAAGGTGCGTGAAGCCGCGAGCAGCAGTTCGCGGGCGTTTTGAATGGCTTCTGGAATCGGCATGCCATCGGGCTTCACCTGAATGAGGTGGTCAAAATGCGGCGCAAGGGCTTCACGAGCTTCGATGAGGCCGGCGATGGCGGCGACGGGTTTTCCAAGCTCACGAGCCATGAGGGCCACGCCCATCGGACCCTTGCCATGCAGTGTTTGAGCATCAATGCGGCCTTCGCCCGTGATGACGAAATCCGCCGCCGCGACTCGGCAACGCAGGTCGATGAGGTCGGCGATCAAATCGAAGCCGCTGGTGAGCTTTGCACCGCAAAAAGCCATGAGGCCAAAGCCAAGCCCACCCGCCGCTCCGGCTCCGGGGACCTCCGCTGGATTCACGCCGAGATCACGCTCGACGATCTTCGCCAGTCGTTCGAGCCGACTTTCAAAGTAGGCGAAGTCTTCCACGCCTTTTTGGGGGCCGTAAACTCGCGTGCAGCCCTCGGGGCCGAGCAGCGGATTCGTCACATCACAGGCGACGATGACTTCCGCGAAACTCCCGATGGGCTTTTCGATGCGATGAAGCCTGTCGAGGTCTCGCGGGAGGTTTTGGAGTTCCTCGCCTTTTTCGTCGAGAAAGCGAAAACCCAATGCACGAGCCATGCCGGTGCCGCCATCGTTCGTGGCGCTGCCGCCGATGCCGATGATGATTCGTTTCGCCCCGCAGCGAATGGCATCGAGCATCATCAAACCGGTGCCGTAGGTGCTCGCGGTCGCGGGATCGAGCGGGAGATCACTCACCATGGCCAAGCCGCAGGCGGCGCTCATTTCCATCACGGCTTCGGTGGGGCCTGAGCCGAGAATGAGGCCGTATTTCGCGGTCACGGCCCGGTTTTGAGCGTCCACGGTCTGACACTCGATCCACGAGCCCTTTTTCGCGGTGATAATCGCCTCGGCCGTGCCTTCACCACCATCGGCGATAGGGCAAAGATCGAGCTCAAATCGCCCCGGATGCTCGCCGAACGCCTCCGCGATGGTTTGCGCCACGACAGTGGCGGAGAGGCTGCCTTTGAATTTATCTGGAGCGATGAGGATGCGCATTCAGGGAGACTTGGAGAGGCAGGGCAGGGGAGACAAGCAAAGGTGCGTTCTGAATTGTGGTAGGTGGGAGAGGCCAAAGGTGGGGCCGGCTTGTTCTTTTCATTTCCAAAACGGAAACCCGTCCTTGTCATTCCTCGGGTTTTCTGGTGCTGTACCCGCATGTCCCACCCAGTCCTTCCGCAAGACGATGTCGCTGCCATTGATGAGCTCCGCCAAGTGTATCTCAAACTCAGCACCGAGCTGAAAAAGATCATCGTCGGCCAGGACAAGGTCGTCGAGCAGCTCGCCATCTGCCTCTTTGCACGCGGCCACGCCTTGCTCATGGGCGTGCCCGGCCTCGCCAAGACGCTGCTCATCTCCCGCCTCGCCGAAACGATGAGCCTCAGCTTCAGCCGCATTCAGTTCACGCCCGATTTGATGCCCATGGACATCACCGGCACCGATATCTTGCAGGAACTCCCCGGCGGCAAACGCGCCTTCGAATTCGCCAAAGGCCCCGTCTTCGCCAACATCGTCCTCGCCGACGAAATCAACCGCGCCCCCGCCAAAACGCAGGCCGCGATGCTCGAAGCCATGCAAGAGCACAAAGTCACCGTCGCCGGCCGCACCTACACGCTCGACAGCCCCTTCTTCGTCCTCGCCACTCAGAATCCCATCGAGCAAGAAGGCACTTACCCGCTCCCCGAAGCCCAACTCGACCGTTTCATGTTCATGATCGGCGTCGATTACCCGAGCCGCGATGAAGAAATCGCCATCGCCAAAAGCACCACTGGCCAAAGTTTGCCCAAACTCGAGCACATCATGGACGGAGCCAAGGTGTTGGCGTTTCAGGATTTGGTGCGCCGCGTTCCTGTGCCCGATCACATCTACGAATTCGCCGTCGATCTCGCGAGGAAGACCCGTCCTGCGAGTAGCGAAGCTCCCGCGTGGCTGAAGCCGCTGGTGAGTTGGGGAGCTGGTCCTCGTGCCGTGCAGTATTTGATTCTCGGTGCCAAAGCGAGGGCTGCGCTGAATGGCAGCTACATGGTGCGTCTCGAAGATGTGATGGAAGTCGCGGAGCCTGTGCTGAGGCATCGAGTGATGACGACGTTCACGGCGGAGAGCGATGGTGTGAGTAGCAGGGATGTGGCGAAGAGGCTGGTGGATGAATTGGCGAAGGCGTAGCCACATTCTTCGTCCTCGTCCTCCTACTCGTCCTCGATCCTTCCGCTCCGCAGCCAATCTTCCTCCTCCTCCCCCGTTCGCCGTCACCGAATCTCCACCGCCCTTCGCCATGCCTGCTAGCCGCCAGTTCGATCACGAAAAGCTCCAGGTTTACCAACTGGAACTCGAATTCATCGCCTGGCTCACCGATCTCTTCGCCGAGGTTCAAGCAGCCAAAGTCCCCCGTCTTGCAGAGGTTCTCGACCAACTTGACCGCGCCAGTCTTTCCGCACTCCTCAACACGGCGGAAGGAAACGGCCGCAGAGCAACCCAGCAGCGCGTCAAATTCTTCGACGATGCTCGCGGCTCATGCACGGAGTGCGCCGCATGCCTGGATGCTCTCGTCGCCAAGCGGGCGTGCAAAAAAGAGCGGGTGTTTGAAGGTAAAGACATGCTGCTCAGCATTGTTTCCATCCTCAGCGCCTTGATTTCACGGTTTGAGAAGCCTTCGAGTGATTCACCACGCTCTCCGGGAGGAGGAGTAAGAGTAGGAGGAAGAGGAGGATTACCCAAGCCATGAACAACAATCGCCAATTCCTCGATCCAGCGGTCCTCAGCCGCCTCATGGCACTTCCCCTCAACGCCCGCCAAGCGATGCTGGGAAACGTCTCCGGCAAGCATCGAAGTCCCGTTCGCGGTTCTTCCCTCGAATTCGCCCAATACCGCAAATACGTCCCCGGCGACGACACACGCCGCCTCGACTGGCGCACCTGGGGCCGCAGCGACCGCTTTTACATCAAAGAATTCGAAGCCGACACCAACCTGCGCCTCTGCCTGCTCATCGACACCAGCGGCAGCATGAGCTTCGGCCCCGCCGGAGCCACACGCTTCGACTACGCCAAAAAGCTTGCCGGCACCCTCGGTTACCTCGCCGCGCAGCAAGGCGATGCCGTCGGTCTTTGGTCGCTCGCGGAAAAACCCGTCGAAATCCCCGCCAAACGCTGCGCTAGCCATCTCGGCCTCATTTTGGATCAAATGGGCTCTATCCAGCCTGTCGGCGACACCACGCTGCTCACCGCCCTGCACGACGCCGCCGAAAAAATCCGCCAGCGAGCCCTCGTCGTCATTTTCAGCGATCTCTTCGTCCCTCCCGCCGAGCTCAAAACGGCCATTCAGCACCTGCGCTTCCGCAAGCACGACGTCGCCGTCTTCCACCTGCTCGATCAGAAGGAACTCGACTTCGATTTCGACCGTCCCGCACGCTTCATCGACCTCGAAGGCGGCGAGGCCCTCCTCGCCGACCCCAGCCTCATCGCCCGCAACTACCGCGAAGCCGTGAAGCAATACCTGACCGAAATCGACGACCTCATCCGCACCACCGCCATCGACTACCACCGCGTGAAGCTGCACGAGAAATACGACGACGTGCTCGTGAAGTTCCTGCTGTCACGGATTCAGAAGAAAGGAGGCCGGTGATGAGTTCGCTAGACACCATGTTAAAATGGGGCCTACCACTGGCCGTTTGCTTTGCTGCCCTTTTCTGTTTTTTCCCGTGGATCTCGAAGTCTAAAGTTTTGCGTTGGGTATATGCCTTCACGGCTTCGTTGCTGATTGCGCCAGTTAACATGCCAGGTTGTCCAGGTGGCTTCTCGACAGAACCAGCTTGGTCCATCATCGCCGCGTTCTGGTCGTGGGATTTTGTGGACTTGTGTATGGGACTGACCTTGGCGGCCATGTTTCTATCGCTGCCTGTGCTGGCGGTGACGCTTGCTATTCGAGTGATGCTCGGATTGGGTTGCCGCGCATCGTCAACTTCATCGTCTCACAGCCAGTTGACACCATGACCTTCCTCGTCCCAGCGCTGCTCTTTGCCCTGCCGCTCCGCTATTCGCGGCAGCGTCGTGGAGTGCGGCGGCAGAGATGCCGGGGCCTCCCGGCATCGGCGACGCCGCTGTCGAGGGCTGGCGGGTGTCCGAATGTTCACACTGCTCTCGACAGCGGTGTCGTCGGGGCAAAAGGCTTGCGCCTTGCCCCTTTGCTGCCGCACTCCA
>JBILVU010000041.1:0-44530 GCA_044370285.1 Prosthecobacter sp. | reverse complement strand
CCGGGGTGTTGGGGGGCAAATTGGCGGGCGCCTGCCCCCTTGGCGCCCCCACCCCACGACGCTTTCGCGGCAGAAAGGAGGCTGCTGATGAGTAATCCACTTTTCCCTCCATCTCGTCAGCGCCGTCCGCATTACAGCTTCATGCAGCCAGGAGACCTTTGGGGCCTTCTTTTCTTAATCGCGTTCACTGTTTATCGATTCTACTCAGCATGGAGGCTGGAACTCAAACCTCATCAATTAGTCGATTGGCATGGGGCTGCTGTCTTGCAGCTCATCATGACCATTTGGTATGCTTGGCTTCGCATTAGGAGGCGCAATGCCTGCGGCCAGTCTGGTGAGATTCTTCTGGCTATTTTTGTGCCACAAGGCTTTTCAATGGCGGCTCGGGAAATGACGGGCGATCTGTTATCTGGCGGCTGGACCTCGGCCACCATACATTTGCTTCTCCTGCCATTCATCGCGTATCAGGTTTGGAGGGCACCAAAGGTCGCTAAAGAGCTGGAGGACCTAATGGCAAATGCGGAGGAAGAGGCCCGCAAAGGCACGCCGGACCCGCGCTTTACGCACATCGACACCCCATGACCTTCCTCGTCCCAGCGCTGCTTCTCGCCCTGCCGCTCGCGGCGTTGCCGGTGGTCATTCATTTGATCCATCTGTATCGGCGGCAGGTGAAGTGGGCGGCAAACTGATCGTTGCCACCGCTAGTCTTGAAGCCTATTTTCAGCTCATGAGCACCCTGACAATTCCCATCTCCGATGAAAATCTCTTGTTCCTTCAGGATTGGACGAAGGAGAACGGCATGACGCCCGAAAGCTTCTTCGCTGCTCATGTGGATTCGCTGCGCCGGCCAAAACGTCGCCCGATCCATCCTGACGTCATCCGAGCTACTGGCGTCATCCAGTTTGAAGGTGACCCGCGTGAGGCTTACCTCGAACACATGGAGAAAAAGCACGCATGACCGTGGTCGTGGACATCAATATCCTTTTGGATGTCTTTTTGAGCCGAAAGACGTTTCTGGCCGACTCCCAGACGATACTTAGCGAAGTCGTTTCCGGGTCGTTGCGCGGCATCTGCCCGAGTCATGGGCTGACCACCCTGTTTTACCTCGTCGAAAAGAACGCATCGACAAGCGATGCCGAGTCTGCCGTGGACAGGATTCTCTCCCATTTTGAAATTCACGGCCTGAACACCAGCGATTGGAAACAAGTCCGCCAAATGCCCTTCTCAGACTTCGAAGACGCTGCGGTGGCTTTTACGGCAAGCGCACATAAAGCATCCTTCATTGTCACGCGGAACATCGCGGACTTCAAAAACTCATCGGTTCCCGCCATCACACCCGCAGATTTCATTCAGCGATTTCTGCCGCCGCCTTGATTTTATGGAGCCGAATAACGATCAACGCACCAAGATCGCTTCACTTCGAGCCGACATCCAGCACGCTGTCGCTCAGGCTGATCGCGGCGAAGTCATCCGTGACTTCCAAATGAAAGCATTGCTCCAAGAGTGCCACCGCGAACACGCCATGCTTGCCACAGTGAAAGCCGCCCCATGATCTTACCGCTCACTAACACGATTTGGAGCATCAATAGGCCCCAAAACCCGCGACAGCGTGGTGGAATTGCAGCTTTAGCGGAGATAGACAGCACGAAGTGCTGCCCGAAGGGTGAGCGCAGCGAATCAATGCGGCGGCAAAGATGTCGGGGCTTCCCGGCATCGGCGACGCCGCTGTCGAGAGCTGTCGGGTGTCCGAATGTACAACCTGCTATCGACAGCGGTGTCGTCGGGGCAAAAGGCTTGCGCCTTGCCCCTCTGCCACCGCACTCCACGACGCTGTCGCGGTTCGCGTTGGCGCTGATGATGTGGTTCATCTCATCTGTGTTTGGCACGGCGCAGCAAACCTCGACACCGGGTGATTGGCCCGGCAAGCCCTATGACATGGTGATCGGCTATCAGTTTGCCAATCCCTGGGGATGTGGAGGACTGCTTTCGGAAAAAGGAATCATAGACCTTGACGATCTCCGCTGGCTTCAAGCTCGCAGCGTCAAGTTGGAGAAGCCTCAAGTAGATTTCTTGCTCAAACACACGTTCGCCAGCGAGAAAAAGTCGGTTCCAGCGGCGTGCTATGAAGCCCATCATGTGTTTGTCTTTTACTCAAAAGATCAGCCTGTCGCAGCCATTGAATTGTGTTTCCAATGTAACTCAGCCCGTTGCCGGCCAAACGCAGACATTTTTGATGCCTGCAACATTCCCCAGCTCAGACATCTGTGCGCCCTCCTCAAGCTTGGAACGAAGCTTCCTGAAACGAGTGACGAGATCATCAAGAATTATCTGGCTGATCCCGTGCGCAAGGCCCGCTACGACAATCGTTTGCCCAAACCTTTCCCAGTCGCTCCAGCTCCAGCGCCTCAAAATAACCCATGACCTTCCTCGTCCCAGCTCTGCTTCTCGCCCTGCCGCTAGCGGCGTTGCCGGTGGTCATTCATTTGATCCACCTGTATCGGCGGCGGCAGGTGAAGTGGGCGGCGATGATGTTTCTGCGCATGGCGCAGCGCATGAACAAGGGGCTGTCGCGGCTGCGGCAGGTTTTGATCCTCGCGTTTCGGGTGATGGCGGTGATGGCGATCTTGTTTGTCATCACGCGGCCGATGGCGGGAGGTTTGCTCGGGCTGACGGGCGGTGTGCCGGATACCGTCATCGTGCTGCTGGACCGCTCGGCGAGCATGGAACAGCAAAACCTCGCCACGGGCAGCAGCAAGCGCAGCGCGGGTCTCGCGAAGCTCTCACAGGCCTTGCGGGATACGGTGGGCACGCGGTCCAAGCTGGTGCTCATCGAAAATGCGCATCTCCAGCCGCAGGCGCTCGAAAAGCCGGAATCGCTCACCGATTTGCCGATCACCGGTCCAACGGATACGAGTGCGGATGTGCCGGGGCTGCTGCAAAGTGCGCTGGATTACATCTCGAAGAATCAAACGGGCCGCACGGACGTGTGGGTGCTCAGCGACCTTCGCCAAAGCGATTGGGATGCCGGCGGCGGGCGCTGGCAGGCACTGCGCAGCGGCTTCGCCAGCCTCAAAGGCGTGCGCTTTCATCTGCTGACGTATGCGCAGCCTGTGGAGCAGAATTTGAGCATCAGCGTCGAGCGTGTCACGCGTCGCGAAACGGCCGAAAAAGCCGAGTTGCTGCTCGATGTGCGCGTCACGCGTGCCGATTCGGCCAAGGAGCCGCTCGAACTGCCGCTGCGCTTCGTCGTGGGCGATGTCAGTACGACTTTCAAAGCGGAGATGAAGGACTCGCAGCTCGTGTTGCAGGCGCACGCTATTCCCATCGCCAAAACGATGAAGCAGGGCCACGGACGCGTCGAACTGCCCGCCGATGCCTCGCCGAGCGACAACGTCTTCCACTTCGTTTTCGCCGAGCCACCGGTGCTGCGCAGCGTGATCGTCAGCGACGACGAAGCCACCTTCACACCGCTGCAAGCCGCCCTCGAAGCGGCTGCCGATCCCACGCGAAAGTATGCCTGTACCGTTTTACCGCCCTCGCGAGCCGCCGAGATCGCGTGGGACGACACCGCGCTCATCGTCTGGCACGCGCCACTGCCGAAGGAAGGCGACATCATCGCCAAACAGCTCGCGAATGCCCGCTGCGTGCTCTTTTTGCCACCCGAAACACCGAACACGAATGCCTTCGCCGGTCTGCAATGGGGCGCGTGGAGCGGCGAAAGCAAACCCGCCACCGTGAGCTGGTGGCGCAACGACGCCGGTTTGCTCGCGAACACCCGCAGCGGCACCGCGTTGCCGCTGGGCGATCTCGAAGTGCAGCGCCGTTGCGACATCCTCGGCGAAGGTACGCCGTTGGCCCGTCTCGGCGAAAATCAGCCGCTGCTCATGCGTGCGAACACGACGGGCGAAAACCAAGTCTGGTTCCTCGGCACGCTGCCCGGCTCCGGTGCATCCACCTTAGCCCGCGATGGCGTGGTGATGTTCGCGATGCTTCACCGGGCGCTGAATGATGGCTCTCGGGGTCTCGGCAAAGCTCAGCAGCGTGAAGCAGGTGTGAATGCACTGGGTGCGGGTGAGTGGAAAAGACGTGGCGAAGCCGTTTTGAGCACCGAACTGCCTCTACGGGCCGGAATCGCCGAAAGCGGCGACAAGCTCGTGGCGATCAATCGGCCACTTCGCGAGGACGTGCCCGACTTCCTCGGCAAAACAGCTCTTGGAGAGCTATTCGCCGGTTTGGATCATCAGATCATCGAAGACCGCGTGGAGGACGAAAGCAGCCTCGCGAGTGAGGTTTGGAGGACGTTCCTGTTTCTGATGGCGATTGCGCTGCTTGGTGAGGCGCTGCTTTGCATGCCGCCGAAGCGGGAGGAGCAGAGGGCCATTTGATCGGTCAGATCGGACCGATCGGACGGATGTTTCGGGGCAGGAATGCCCTGGTTACTTCCAGGAAGGACCGGCTTCTTCGCGTTGATCGATCCAGGCGGGCTTTTTGAGGTCTTTCTGGTCCCAGAGGAGGCCTGGGTGATCGGGGAAATCCTTTGGCTTGGCGGTGTTGAAGCGGTTGTTGGGGACGAGGGTATTCTCAGGAGCAAGGGTGGCCGTTTTATCGCCCATGACGGCAAAGGCGAAGGGGACTTTGCAGTTCACGAAGAGGTTGTTCTCGATGCGGGCGTCTTTGACCTGGGCGTAGCCGTTGAGCGGGGTGTTCGGAATGCCGGCCATGACGCAGAGGGCGCTGCGTTCTTTGTCGCCGGTGAGGTTTTCGAAGTAGTTGCGGGTGACCAGATGGTTTTCGCCGATGATGCGGACGCCGCCGGTGCCTTTGGCGTTGTTGCCGAGGAAGGCGTTTTCCTCGACGGTGCAGCCATTGCCATGACGGAGCGTGAGCGTGCCGGAGACTTCGAGGAAGGTGTTGCGGCGATAAAGATTGCCGCAGGATTTGTTGGAGATGCACTCGGCCTCGCCGTTGCACTTTTCGAAGGTATTGTGCTCCACCACGCATTTCGCTTCGAGCATGGAGGTCTCGCTGTCGCCGAGGCGGATGATCTCGCCGCCGTTTTTGCCGAGGCGTTCACGGGCACCGAAGTAGTTGTGATCGATGCGATGGCGGCCCCAGTCCTTCTGCTCGTTGTTTAGCCACACGACCATCAAGGTGCCGAGCGTGGTCTTGCCCTCAAATCGGCAATGGTCCACGCGGTGCTCGCGGCCGTAGATGGAGACGAAGCGGGCGGATTTGCTCTTTTCGTCGGCGGGCAGGGTGTTCACCACGGCGCACTGCGTCACGCGGCAATCGTGGGCGACTTCATCGGTGTCGATGCGCATCTCGATGCACTCGGTGCCAGTGGGATTTTGGAAAGAAAGGCCTTCCACGAGGATGAAGCGGCCTCCGAGCTGCAATCGCGAATCACCCGTGAGGACGACCTTGCCGGGCGTTTCGGCTTTGATGGTGAGCGGCACGTCGGCGGAGCCACTGGCGCGGCATTTCAGGCGGGCGTCCTTCCATTCGCCATTCTTCAAAACGAGCACGTCACCGGCTTTGGCGGTCTTCGCGGCCTCCTCGAAGGTTTTGGCATCGGAGACGAGCGTCTCGGCAGCGTGAGTGGAAAAAGCAGCGGCGAAAAGGAAAAGAGCGTGGATGGGGCGCATGCGGGATGATGGGGAGCGTCACATCGACTGTCCACCACGGAGAATGTTCGAAATCGCCACGCGAGCGGGCGTCATGACAAATAAGAAAACGAACATCACCGCCAGCGAGATGAGCCAGGCCGTGCGGCGGCGCATGCTGGGCCAGAGATTTCTCAGCACGAAGGGCAGTCCGAAGAAGAGCAGCAGCGTCATCCCAAAGACGATGGGCCACAAAGGCCTGCCCGTGGTGGCGGCGAGGAGATGGCAGGCGGCATTCATGAGGGTGTGGAAAGCCTGACCAGTTCGCGGACGTGCTTCCCAAGCATGTCGAATTCGACGTTGAGGCGGTCGCCGGATTTTTTGGTGTGCAGGTGGGTGACCTCCAGCGTGTGCGGGATGATCCAGCAGGTGATGCTTTCTTTGCCCACCTCCGCAGCGGTCAATGAGATGCCATCGAGGCAGATGGAGCCTTTCGGAATGACGAGGCCGTTATGCTTCGCGGGATATTCGACCTCCAATCGGTGATCTTGGCCGTGCTGCGTGAAGTCGATCACGCGAACGGTGTCATCCACATGGCCTTGGACAAAGTGACCACCAAACCGGTCGCCGAGGCGCATGGCACGCTCGAGATTGACGAGCGAGCCGGTGGAGAGATCGCCGAGGCTGGTGACACGCAGCGTTTGCATGAGCAGATCAAAGGCGAAGGTGCCTGCGGCGGCATCGAAATCTGTCACGGTGAGGCAGCAGCCATTCACGGCCACGCTTTCACCGAGCGTGAGCTGCGGCGCGAGGCTCGGTGCCTCGACGATGAGCCGGGCGCTCTCGCCACGAGGTTCGAGAGAAAGGATTTTGCCGGTAGTTTCGACGAGGCCGGTGAACATGGGAAAGGTCTAAGGTTTCAAGTTTCAGGTTTCAAGAGGCATGCTGGGCGCCACGGCCTTTGTAAGCGAGGGCGAAGAACAGGCAGACGGCGGCGGTGAGAGCCGTTTCACCGATCCAGAAGAGCTGCCAATCCATAGGCGCATCGGCAGGGGTGCAGGCTTTGAACCACCAGCCGCCACCGAGATAGCCGAAGAGATTCCCCACGCCGCTCATCAGCAGGGAGAGCAGAGCCTGGGCACGCACCCGCCATTTCGGATCGATGCGCTCTTCGAGGTAGATTTGCGTGGTGATGAAGTAGAGCGTGAAGGCAAAGCCATGCAGTGTGGTGCCGATGAGCACAGCGGGCAGGGTGTTCACGGCATTCAGCGCATAGCGAACCACGCAGATGAGGATGCCGGAGAGGAAGACCCACTTTAAGCGGAAACGTGTCATCAGCCCCGCGAGCACGAGCATGACGAGAATCTCCGTCGTCTGCGCCAAGGACATCATCGCGGCGATGCTGGTGACGCCGAGATCTTTGAGCTGAAGGGCCGTGTAAGGATAAAAAGCCGCTAGAGGCATGCAGTAGAGCGCCGCCGTGATGAAGACGATGCGGTGATCGCGATGCCGCAGCAGCGAAAGCGCATCCAGGCCGAGGATTTGCACCCAGGTGCGAGGCGAGCTGGTATCCGTGGGCGGAATGGCAGGGATCAGGAAGGTGATGCCGCCGACCACGAGCCAAAGTCCGGCGGCCGTGTAGGCACCGACGAGGGATTCATCGGATTGCAGCACGAGACTGATCATCCAGCAGCCCGCCATCCAGCCCGCAGTGGCAAAGGCACGCAGCGGGCCGAATTGACGCTTCGCATCCTGAAGCTGGGAAAACACGATGCTGCTGGCGATGCTCCACATTGGCAGGGCGACGAGTGTTTGAAGCTGCACGGCCATCAGCACCGCTGCGTCGGACATTTTCCACTCCAGCGCCGTGCAGGTGAGCACGAGGGTGATGCTCGTGAGCACCGCCAGCCAGCGCATGAGTTTCACCGGAGCCATGCGCTGATCCGCCAGCGCCGCCGTGAAGAGAGGGGAGATGAAAGCCGCGATGCTCGATGCGGAGAGCACCCATGGCACGAGATGCCCGCGACCATGCGCATTGAACACCGTGCTCAAAGGCACACCCCACATGCCCATCGGCATCGCCGTCACGAAAAACAGCGTCGCAAGCCTGCGGCGGCTGGTTTGTGGCGGTTTCGGGAGCGGCATCGGGGGGATCGTTTAAGTGGCTGGCAGACCGTCATTGTCAAAGAACGGCTCAAGCCTTCCGATGAACCTTTCTGGCAAAGGGGAATCCAGGCTCATTCTTGTGGCGAAGGAATTGTGCTCCCCCGTGGTTGCATTCCATTTCCAGCACTCCTAACTTTCCGCTGACTAAACCTTCTGGAACCCTTTTCCGCCTATCATGATGAACAACTTTACTCCTCGTGCCCAGCAGGTGCTGGCACTCGCCCGCAAAGAGGCGGATCGCTTCAACCATAACTACGTCGGCACGGAGCATCTGCTGCTCGGGCTGATCAAGCTCGGTCAGGGCGTTGCGGTGAACGTGCTGACGAAGCTCGGCCTCGATCTCGAAACCGTCCGCCTGCAAGTCGAGCAGCAGGTCGGCTCCGGCCCGGAGACGAAGATGGTAGGGAACATCCCCTACACGCCGCGAGTGAAAAAGGTGCTCGCGTTGGCCTCCAAGGAAGCCAAGGCGCTCAATCACAGCTATGTGGGCACGGAACACATCCTCCTCGGCCTTCTGCGTGAAGGGGAAGGCGTGGCCGCTCAAGTGCTGCGGAACCTGGAAGTGAACCTCGACAAGGCTCGCAGCGAAATTCTTCGCGAACTCGATCCGAACTTCACCTCCCAAAACGAGGACGGGGAAGAAGAGGAAGAAGGCAATGGCAACAAGGAGGCCGTCACCCCCGGTGGTGGCACGCCGAACGAAAAGAAGGGCAAGAACGAGAAAACGCCCGCTTTGAAGGCCTTTGGCCGTGATTTGACCGAAGTGGCCGTGAAAGGCGAGATGGACCCCGTCATCGGCCGCAGCGAGGAGATCGCCCGCGTGATCCAGATCCTGTGCCGCCGCACGAAAAACAATCCCGTGCTCATCGGCGAAGCTGGCGTGGGCAAAACCGCCATCGTCGAAGGTCTCGCTCAAGAGATCGCCGCTGGCAATGTGCCTGAAATCCTTCGCGACAAACGCGTCATTACCCTCGACCTCGCCCTCATGGTGGCCGGCACGAAGTATCGCGGCCAGTTTGAAGAGCGCATCAAGGCGGTGATGGACGAGATTCGCCGTCAAAAGAACGTCATCCTCTTCATCGACGAAATGCACACGATGGTCGGAGCCGGCGGTGCGGAAGGTGCTCTCGATGTTTCCAATATCATCAAGCCCGCCCTCAGCCGTGGCGAGCTGCAATGCATCGGTGCCACCACGCTGAACGAATTCCGCAAGCACATCGAGAAGGACAGCGCCCTCGAGCGCCGCTTCCAGCAGGTGAAGGTCGAAGAACCCTCCGTCGAGGACGCCATCAAGATTTTGATGGGGCTGCGCGGCAAATACGAGATGCATCACAAGGCGAAGTACAGCGATGACGCCATCAAGTCCTCGGTGACCCTTTCCTCGCGCTATTTGACCTCTCGTTTCTTGCCAGATAAGGCCATCGACATCATGGACGAAGCTGGCTCGAAGGCCCGCATTGCCGCGATGACCCGCCCGCCCGAGCTGAAGGACATCGAGGCCGAAATCGAAGAGATCCGCGTCGAGAAAGAAGGCAGCATCAAGGAGCAGGACTTTGAGCAGGCCGCGCATCTCCGCGACCGTGAGAAGAACGCCAAGAAGCGCTACGATGACGTTCTTGAAAACTGGCGGAACACCAGCCAGGAGCGCATCGTCGATGTCAGTGAGAACGACATCATGTCCGTCGTCTCGAAATGGACCGGCGTGCCGCTCCAGCGTATGGAGCAGGCCGAGGCTCAAAAGCTTCTCCGCATGGGCGAAGAGCTCAAAGGCAAGGTCATCGGTCAGGACGAGGCCGTTCTCGCCATCTCGAAGGCCCTCCGCCGCTCGCGTGCGGACCTCAAAGACCCGCGCCGCCCCATCGGCTCCTTCCTTTTCCTCGGCCCCACGGGCGTCGGCAAGACCTTCCTCGCGAAGAACCTCGCCGAGTTCATGTTTGGCACCGCCGATGCGCTCATCCAGATCGACATGTCCGAGTACATGGAGAAACACACCGCTTCACGTCTCATCGGAGCGCCTCCCGGATACGTTGGTTATGAAGAAGGCGGTCAGCTCTCCGAGGCCGTGCGCCGCAAGCCCTACTCCGTCGTGCTATTCGACGAAGTGGAAAAAGCCCACCCGGATGTGATGCACCTCCTGCTTCAGATCCTCGAAGAAGGCCAGGTAACCGATAACTTCGGCCGCAAGATCGACTTCCGAAACACCATCATCATCCTCACCTCGAACGTGGGTGCCGAGCAGATCAAGCGCCAGACCAGCCTTGGCTTCATGGCCATGCAGCAGGACAGCGCCGACAACGAAGGCATCAAGTCCAAGATCAACGAGGCCGCGAAGAAGTACTTTAAGCCCGAGTTCCTCAACCGCCTCGATGAACTGGTCGTCTTCCGCATGCTCGAGAAGCCCGAACTGGCCAAAATCGTCGATCTCGAAGTCTCGAAGGTCACCAAGCGCCTCCTCAGCAAGAACATCTCGATCACCCTCGACGAAGGTGCCCGCGAATTCCTCATCAAGGAAGGCTACGACCCGCAATACGGCGCTCGTCCGATGCGCCGTGCGGTCGAGAAGCACATCGAGGACCCGCTCTCCGAGCATCTCCTCCGCGAAGACATTCGCGAAGGCGACAAGGTGAGCATCACCCACGACGCCGAGATGAAGCGTCTCAAGTTCTCCGCCGCCGAACGTGCTCCCGATCCCGAGGAAGCCGCCGTCGATGCTTTGTTGGAGAAGGTGAGCAAAGATTCCCAGTAACGCGCTTTATCGCTCCTCATGCTCGCAGCCCTCGGCAGACCTTTCTTACGGCTTCTGGGCGGCATGGGGCGCATGGCGTGCTTCACGGTGCGTTCGTTCGCAGCCGTCCCGAAGACTCGCAGACTGCCCCGCAGGCTCCTGCGGGCCATTTTTGAGCAGGGAACGCGTTGTTTGCCGGTGATCCTCATCGTGGGCATTTTCACCGGTTTGGTGCTCGGACTTCAGGGGCACTATGTTTTGAATCGTTTTGGCTCCGAAAGCCTGCTCGGAGCACTCGTTTCGCTTAGTCTCGTGCGTGAATTGGGACCGGTGCTCGCCGCCTTGATGCTCGTGGGGCAGGCGGGAAGTGCTCTCGCGGCTGAAGTTGGCATCCAGCGGAATTCCGAGCAGATCGCTGCCCTCGAAACGATGGGCGTGAGTAGCGAAGGCTATCTCGTCACGCCGCGATTGCTTGCCGCGTTGATCGTCTTCCCGATGCAGACGGCTCTCTTCGTGCTCATCGGGCTTTACGGAGGGTATTTATCCGGCTCCGCCATGCTCGGGCTGGAGCCGGGTGTTTACTGGTCGGCCGTCGAAAAGGCCGTCGAGGCCCGCGATCTCACGGAGTGCTTCGTCAAAGCGGGCACCTTTGGCCTCATCACCATCGCCATGTGCTCGTATCAGGGCTTTTATGCGCATCTCGGCCAGGGCATCGGCGCACGAGCCGTCTCTGCTGCCACCACGCGGGCTGTCGTGCTCTCCTGCGTGCTCGTGCTAGCCCTCGATGACGTGATTACTTCCTTCCTGCTTCACCGATGACCGATGCATCCGAGCCGCTGCTGCGCATCGAATCGCTTCACAAGCGCTTCGATGACAACATCGTGCTCGCGGGTGCCTCGCTCGATGTGCCACGCGGTAGTCTCGTCACCGTGCTGGGCCGCAGCGGCACGGGCAAATCCGTGCTGCTGAAATGCCTCGCCGGCATTGTCACGCCTGATGCGGGCCGCATCCGCTTCGATGGCAAAGACCTCGATGCCTCTACCTGCGCCGATTTCCGCCGCCGCTGCAGTTTTCTCTTCCAAAGCAACGCGCTCTTCGATTCGCTCACCGCGCTGGAAAATGTCGCCCTGCCACTGGAACAGACCACGAGCCTCTCCGACGCGGAAATTCGTGAGCGGAGCCTCGAAGCCCTCAAACAGCTCGAACTCGACGCCCATCACGATCGTTACCCCTCGCAGCTCTCCGGCGGCATGCAGAAGCGCCTCGCGCTCGCCCGTGCCATTGTGACGAAACCTGAGCTCGTGCTCTTTGATGAGCCGACTGCCGGTCTTGATCCGCTGCGTCGAAACGCGGTCTTCACGATGATTTTGAAGTATCAGCGCCAGTTTCGCTTCACTGCCGTCGTCGTCACGCACGATCTCGACGAGGCCCTTATCGCCAGTGACCGCGTGGCCTTGCTCGATGGCGGCAAAATGCTTTTTGAAGGCCCTCCCGCTGCCTTCACCACCTCTACCGATCCCGTCGTCAGTTCCTTCCGCGACAGCGCCGCCGCCCTGAGAGAAAGCGTGGCCGCGCTTCGACAAACCACAGCTGCCACATGAAACCCACCAAGCTCGAACTCCTTGCCGGCCTCTTCGTCGCCATCGGCATCGCCGCCATCGCGTGGCTCACCATCCAGCTCGGCGCGGGTGCCCTCGTCGGCGGTGATACCTACCTCATCGAGGCACGCTTCACGAACACCAGCGGCCTAAGCAAAGGTGGCAATGTCGTCGTCGCCGGCGTGCCGGTGGGCCGCGTGGAAAGCATCCGCGTCGATCCGGCAGACTTCACTGCCATCGTCTCGCTGCGTGTGCTTTCGCATTTGAAACTGCCCACCGATACCATCGCCTCGATTAAGACCACCGGCCTCATCGGTGACAAATTCATCGCCATCGCTCCCGGTGCCGATGAGACGTATTTGAAACCCGGCGACCGCATTGTGGATACTGAATCGTCGGTCGATCTGGAGTCGCTCATCGGAAAAATGGCCTTCGGAAGTGTTGACAAGGGGGCGGAGTCAGAGCCACAACAGGCGCCAGCACCTCCGCCATGATTTCTCGCACCTTCTTCATCCTCTCCATGGCTTGCCTGGTCCTTCCAGGAATCACCTCCGCCGCCACCGCTGAGGCGCAGGCAAAACTCCAGGGAGCCGTGAATCAGGTGCTTGCCGTGGCGAACAGCTCGGGCAGCAAAGCGGCCATCGCCACGAATGTGCGCCCGCTCCTCCAGCGAAACATCAGCTTCGAGACCATGACGCGTCGTGCTGTCGGTCCTGGCTGGAATACTTTTACAGGGGCGCAGAAATCAAAGGCCACGCAGCTCTTCACCACGCTCGTCATTCGCACCTACAGCAACAAATTCACCCCTGGCCAGACACCGCAGATCCAGTATCGCGCCGCCACGGAGCCAGCTGCAGGCCGTGTCGATGTGCCGACGACGGTGGTTTATAAAGGGAGCCGATATACCGTCACTTACCGCATGGAGCAGCCCGGCTGGCTCATCACCGATGTGGTGATCGAAGGCGTGAGCATGATCGCCAATTACCGTTCCCAGCTTGATGCCACCTACAAAAAGGGCGGCGCTGATGCCGTGATCAAATCTCTCGAACAGTCCGTATCCAAGCAGTCATGAAAAAGATCCTCACGCTCGCTCTCGCTACCGCTTTAATCGCCTCCTGCGCCACGCCGAAGGCTGCGGTGAACGCCGATCTGGCCGCTAAGAAGTCCAAGGCGGGTGACAAACCGATGACGGTGGAGGCCACCGATGCTCTCGATGATTATGGCAGCACCGTGAAGGTTTCTGATCCGCTGGAAAAGCTCAACCGCGCCACTTTCTGGCTCAATGACGGCCTCTACACGGTGATCTTCCGTCCCGTCTCAAAGGGCTACGAGAAGATCCTGCCGAAATTCTTCCGCAAGAGCGTCGATAACGTCTTTGAGAACGCCAAATACCCCGTCCGCGTGGTGAACTGCGTGCTTCAGGGCAAAGGCCAGCGTGCTGGCCTCGAAACCAAAAAGTTCTTCGTGAACACGGTCGCCGGTTTCGGCGGCATTTTGCGTGTCTCGGACAAGGTGCCGGACATCGCCGACCTTCCTGCCGAAGACAGCGGGCAAACGCTGGCGAAGTGGGGTGTCGGCCACGGTCCCTACATCGTCCTGCCCTTGCTCGGCCCCAGCAGCGCCCGTGAAATCGTCGGACTCGCTGGCGACTATGCGCTGAACCCACCGAACTACGCTCTCTACTTCCACGGCAGCAATGCCAACCACGACTGGATGCTCATTCCGCCGCCTGTGAACACCCTCCGTTCCATGCCGGACCAGCTTGAAAAGTACGATGCCGCCACGAAAGAGGCCGTCGATCCCTACATCTCCGCCCGCGAGGCCTACGTCCAGCAGCGTGACGAGGCGGCGAAGAAGTAAGGCGTTGTCATCGCCTTCGAAGCGGCTAGGATTTTGCCAGCGCGGCGGCTCTTCCGCCGCCACCTCAACTCTTTAACTTTTTCCAGGGATGTTTGATCTTCCGGCGGTGCAGATTGGTTCAGTGACGATGGATGGCGTGGAGCCTGTGTTCATGCTCGGGCCGTGCGTCATCGAGAGCGAAGAATTCATCTGGGACATCGCCGAAAAGCTTGACGCACTCGCTCGCCCTCGCGGCTGGCGCTGGATCTTCAAAGCCTCCTACGACAAGGCCAACCGCAGCGCCATTTCCTCGTATCGCGGCATCGGCTGCGAAGATGGCTGCGCCCTCCTCGCCAAAGTCGGCGCGAAGTATGGCGTGCCCGTCACCACGGATGTCCACACACCCGAGGAAGCCTGCCAGGCCGCGAAGCATATCGACCTCCTTCAAATCCCCGCCTTCCTCTGCCGCCAAACGGATCTCATCGTGGCCGCTGGTGAAACCGGACGAGCGGTGAATGTCAAAAAAGGCCAGTTCATGGCCCCGTGGGATGTTAAAAACATCGCCGACAAGCTCGCCGCCGCAGGTTGTGCGAATTTCATGTTCACCGAACGCGGCACCACCTTCGGCTACAACAATCTCGTGGCTGACATGCGCTCGCTGTATTGGATGCGGGAGCTTGGCTACCGCGTCGTCATGGATGCCACGCACAGCGTGCAGCGTCCTGGCGGTCTCGGCACCGCCACCGGAGGCGATGGTAAACTCGCACCCGTCCTCGCCCGTGCCGCCGTGGCTGCCGGATGCGATGGCGTCTTCATGGAGACGCATCCTGATCCAGCCAAGGCCATGTCCGATGGCCCCAATCAGATCCCTCTCTCGCAAATCGCCTCCGTCGTCGAATCCCTGCGCCAGATCCATGCCATCACCCGCTCCATCGACTAAGCGCCACCGGCATACCGGCCTCCTCGCCGTCATTCTCTGCACCTGCCTGCTAGCTCTGGCAAAGGCCCAGACCTCCAGCAGCAGCCTCGCCAGCGTGCTTTCGCAAAACATCCCCCTCGGCGTGGAAAACACGGGGGCCGTGCTGCCCTCCTTTGATCCCTCCGGCCGCCGCACCTCGCTCATGACCGCCGATGTCGTGCGCCGTGTGGATGGCGAGCGCCTCTATGCGGAGGGCTTTGTGTTTGAGCAGTTCGGCGCTGAATCCGGCAAGAACCTGCGCATCGACCTCACCACCGCCTTTTACAACATGACCACCTCCACCTTGCGCAGCACGCAGCGTGGCCGCGTGAGCCGACAGGACTTCACCATCGAGGGGGATAACCTCATCTTCGATACCACCACGAACCGCGGCCTCATGGAGGGAAACATCCGCATGGTCATCTTTGACACCAAGGCCAAAAGCAGCGAGGAAAAGCCCACCAAACCATGATCCGCCGCGTCACGATCCTCTGCCTCGCCGTGCTCTCGCTTTCTGCGGGCAGCCTCGATGCGCAGACGCCTGCCGCCGAGCCTCCGCCGAAAAAAACCACGCTCATCGACTCGCTCAAAAAAGCCATTGATGGCAACAAGGACAAGGTCTCCGACGAAACACGTCAGAAAGCCGAGTCTGCCGCCCGCGCCGCCATGGAGGCCCTGCCCGATGATTTGAAGAAAAAAGCTCAGGATCTGGCCACTGGCTCAAAAGCGGCCGAAATCCGCCAAAAAGCCGTTCAGACCGTGCAGGGAGCCATGCAGAGCCGCGAGACACCTCCCGCCACACCCGCCGCGACGGAGACCGTGGCCGTCGCCACTCCCGCAGCCCCCGCTCCACCCGTCGGGCCCGTGCCACAAAGACTCCAGCCACTGCTCCTCGATGATCCCCAATCCGCCCGGCAGACCCAGGCCGGACGCACCGAGATCACCGCCACGAAATCCGCCTACTTTGATGCCAACACCGGCATCGGCATCTACCGGGGAAACGTCCGCGCTCGTCACCCCAATGCCTACATCGAGTGCGAGGAACTCGAGATCCACATGGAGAAGGATAAAACGGGGGCCGATGGCAAAAAGAAAGCGTCCAAATCTGGTGATGGAGACATCCTCGCCTCACGCACCGAGAAAAAAGCCGCCGGCACACCAGCCCTCGGCGGTGAGGATAGCGGCATCGAGATCGCGTACGCACGCGGCACCATGGTCACCATCGAAAAGTTCGATGAGAATGGAGAACTCCAGATCGGAAACTGCAATGAAGTGGCCATCTACGATGGCAAGACCGGTAATATTACCCTCCGCGGCTGGCCCTCCGTTCAACGCGGCAGCAAGCTCCTCGAAGCCACCGATCCCCGCTGCGTGATCGTCATTGATCAGGCAGGCCGCCTCAAAGCCGATGGCGGCGTCTTCCGCACCACCCTGATCGATGAAAAGGCTGCCGCCGCGCCCGGCTCCCAGCCCCCCGCCCCCACGCCTGCCGCACCCGTACGGCCCTGAGCCGCGAACGATGTCCGAAAGCTCCGCCCAAACCTCCTCCAGCATGTCCGATGGCACCACGGTGCCTGATGGCGAGATGCTTTTGCACACCGAGGGCCTGAAAAAAATCTACGACGGCCGCACCGTCGTGAACGGTGTGGATATTGAGGTCAAAAAAGGCGAGATCGTCGGCCTCCTTGGCCCGAATGGAGCCGGCAAGACCACCACCTTTTACATGATCGTAGGCCTCGTGCAGCCCGATGGCGGGAAAGTCCTCTTTGATGGCAATGACGCCACCCGCCAGCCCATGTACATGAGGGCAAGGCTCGGCATGGGCTACCTACCGCAGGAGGAATCCATCTTCCGCCGCCTCACCGTTCGCGAAAACATCCTCGGCGTCATGGAGACGCAGAACTACACCCGTGCCGAAGCCGCGGAGCAGACACAGTCCCTCATGGAGAAATTTGGCATCGACCATGTGGCCGATAACCTCGCCATCACTCTCTCCGGTGGTGAAAAGCGCCGCCTCACCATCGCCCGCAGCCTCGTCACCTCGCCCAAGCTGCTCATGCTCGATGAGCCATTCTCCGGCGTCGATCCTATCGCCGTGGGCGAGATCCAGGAAATCATCCGCATGCTCCGCCAGGCTGGCCTTGCCATCCTCATCACCGATCACAACGTCCGCGAGACGCTCAACATCGTGGATCGCGCCTACCTGATTTTTGAAGGCAAAGTCCGCCGCCATGGCACGAAGGATTTTCTCGTGAACGACGACGAGGCCCGCCGTCTATACCTAGGACAGGATTTCTCCATGTAACCTGTCCTTGAACATCCAGCGTCCAACATTGAATATTCCAAAGCGACTCGGAAATCTTTAACCCCAAACCACCATGCAAGTCCACAACGTCAACCTCCCCATCATCGTCACCGGCCGCCATGTCGAGATCACCCAGGCCATCCGTGAGTATGCCCACAAGAAGATCGAGAGCCTCCATCTCGACTATCCGCGCATCATTGAGGCGAAGATCATCCTCGACGTGCAGGGCCACCACCGCCAGATGGCCGAAATCATTCTCTTCTGCGCCAATCACATCGTCATCGAAGTGAAGTCCACCACCGAGGACATTTACGCCTCCATCGACGAGAGCATCAGCAAGATCGCCCGCCGTATGCGGAAGTTCAAAACCCGGCTGCTCAAGAGCCACCGCCCGCGCAAAGACGGCTCCATCCGCCACATCCAGGAGCACGTCATTCACGAGGAATCCGTCCACCAGGGAGAGCAAGAGCAAGTCACGCCCGCCTACGTCCACGAAGAGTCCTACAAGATCCGTCCTCTTTTCCCAGACGAGGCCATTGTCGATCTCGAGATCAGCCAGCGTCCCTTCGTTGTCTTCCATGATCAGCAGAATCATAAGCTCGCCATCCTCTTCCGCCGCCAGGACGGCGATTACGGTCTCATCCATCCGGAAGACACCGCAGCGCAGAAATGATCAGATCGGCACTCAGCCCGAACCATCACCACCGAATGACGACAACCGCGCGTCATTCGGTTTTCTGCATTCTGGTGGCTGTGTTTGGCGGTCTCCTCGCCTCCTGCTCATCCTCCAAGCCATCGGTTCCCCAAGCCTCCGCACGCATCGTGGAGAGCCAGCTTGGCATCGCGTCCCTGTACACGGATCGCCGCACCGCCAGTGGGGAGAGATTTAGCGCTTCCGCCTTCACCGCCGCCCATCGTCACTGGCCGCTCGGCTGCCTCGTCCGCTGCACCAATCTTCACAACGGCCGCTGGGTCGTCATCCGTATCAATGATCGCGGTCCCTACATTCGCGGTCGCATCATCGATCTCACGCCCAAAGCCGCCGAATCCATCGGCCTCAGCAAATCCCACGGCATCTGCCGCGTGCGTATAGATCGCCTCCAGTAGTCCCAAATGCCCACCCACTACTTCATCACCGGCACGGATACCGATGCAGGGAAAACCTACGTCACCTGCCTCTTGCTCGAAGCCCTCAAACGCCTCGGAAAAACCACCGCAGGCTATAAACCGCTCGTTTGCGGTTCGCGTGACGATGCCATTCATCTCCTCAATGCCAGCCACAGCCCATCTGGGCTCGTTTTGGACGAAGTGAACCCCGTGTGGCTCAAAATCCCCGCCGCGCCGTATGCCGCCGCGATGATGGAAAACCGCCGTTTTGATGCCTCCGATCTCGTCACCGCCTTTCACGCCCTCGCGGCTCGGCATGAGCATGTCCTCGTTGAAGGTGCTGGTGGTTGGGAAGTGCCGCTCAATGAGTTCTCTACCATGGCAGACCTGGCCCAACGCCTCGCCCTGCCCGTCATCGTCGTGGTGAACAACAAGCTCGGCTGCCTCAACCACACCTTGCTCACCGTTAAAAACATCCAGGCGCGAGGCCTTACCTGCGCCGGCCTCATTTTAAACCAAGTTCAGGACGAGCGAGATCCTGCCAGCATCAGCAATCGCATGGTTCTTCAGCACTTCCTTCCTGATGTGCCTGTCCTTGCCGAGATCATGCACGGTGAGACCGAGATCGAATGGCCGCTTGGCCGCGACCAAGTTTAAGCCCCGGTAAAAAACAGAACACCCCTCGCCGTCCATCCCAAGGTGCGAATCCAGTTCGTCAGGATGAGATGGCGGATCACCGCCTTGTCATACCCCTGCATGAGCTGCGTGTGATCCGGTGCCTGACAGATGGCCGTGCTGAGTCCAATCAAGGGGATCATCCCCAAGCTGATGAGAAAGGGAGTGGTTCGCAGGCCCTGATAAAACAGCCACACGGCTGATCCCGCCTCCAACAGCACCAACAGCACCAACGGCACGATCATGAAGCCGATGCGCAGGCAGTGGGAGAAGTGATATGCCCGAAACTCCGCCGCGCCTACGCGTAGGAATTGCGGATAAACGATGAGCTGGATGACCCAGATGAGTCCGACAATGAACCAAGTGACAGCGAGGTGAACCGTGAACATGCGGCCAAGATACCCGGGCAATCACAACATACGAAAAGAGAATACAGCGCCGAAATGCTCTCACTTCGCTCCTTGTCGAAGCGCTGAATGCCGACTACGCACCCGCATGACCCGAATCACGGCTGCTTTGCGCAAAGGAATGGAACTCAAAGAGGGTGATCGTGCCGACCTGCGAGTGGTGATGGAGAATGGCGAGCTGGTGGTGACGCATCTCATCAATCAGGTGAAGTCTGGTGCGCATTCCCCGGACTACCAGGTGAAGCTGGGGCACTGGAACCGCAAGTAGAGGACTTAAGGCCCGTCGAATCGCAAGGCAGCCTCGGAAGCACCGGCGATCCCTTTTTGATGTTCGCGGCCTTCCGCACGACGTTTGCGAGCCTCAGCGAAGAATTCCTTCAACACCATGACGCAGTCGTCTTGGAGCACGCCCTGGGTGATTTCGCAGCGGTGATTCAAGTTCGGGGCCTGGAGGAGATTCCAGAAGCCGCCAGCACCACCGCCTTTGGGATCGGGGCAGCCGAAGATCACGCGCCGCACCCGGCAATGCATGATGGCTCCGGCACACATGGGGCAGGGCTCTTTGGTGACATAAAGATCGCAATCGGTGAGCCGCCAATCGCCGATGGCGCTCTGGGCCTGGGTGAGCGCGAGCATTTCGGAGTGCGCCGTGGCATCCTTGAGGGTCTCGACTTGGTTCCAAGCTCTCGCGATGACGGTTCCCTCATGCACGATGACAGCTCCGATAGGCACTTCATGCTGTCGCGCGGCTTTGCGAGCCTGCCGCAGGGCTTCCCGCATGAAATAGGCGTCGTCGAGGATGAGAATGTCAGGTTCCAGGCTCAAGATGTCGCTTTGTTACCGTGCTTCGTGAAACTTGAAACTTGAAACTTGGAAGCCCGGCCCTTTAAAGGAGCCGCATGACGCACGAGACAAATCTGATCCTCCCCTCCCTGCTGGCATCCGACTGGTCGAAAGTGGCCGCCGAGGTGAAACGGGCTGAAGACGCGGGTGCGCAGTGGCTGCATCTCGATGTGATGGACGGCACTTTTGTGGATAATATCTCCTTCGGTCCGCAGATGGTGCAAACGGTGCGGAAATGCACGGGCATGTATCTCGACGTGCATTTGATGATTCATCGCGCTGATCACTACCTGGAGCGGTTCATCAAAGCCGGTGCGAATAACATCACCATCCACGTTGAGGCCAATTACGACTCCTCCGTGGCCGAGACGTTGAAGTGCATCCGTGCTGCCGGCCTGCACGCGGGCATTGCGCTGCATCCCAGCACGCCGTTTGAAGCCGCGCTCCCCTTTGTCAATGACATCGACCTGCTGCTGGTGATGACCGTGGTGCCGGGTTTTGGAGGTCAGCCCTTCATGGAGAAGGAAACAATGCCGAAACTGGCCGCCGCACGCGATTTTCGTGATCAGCACGGTCTCAAATTTCACCTCGAAGTGGATGGGGGCATCTACACAAACACCGCGCCCATCGCGAAGCAGCACGGCGCAAATCTCTTCGTCTGCGGCACATCCTCGTTCGGCCCGCCGGACATGGGTCAGTCGATGCGTGAGCTGGCTGCAGCAGTAGCTTGAGGGGCAAAAAAGAGGCGGAAGACCTTCGTCTTCCGCCTCGTGAGTTATCGTGAAAGCCTACTTGGAGCCTTATTCGAGGGGCACCTCGATGACCTTCTTCGGCGGGGGCTGCGGTTGGCGCGGTGCCTCGTCGTGATGCTCGTCTTCGTGGTCTTCTTCGTCGTGCTTGTTCTCACGCGGATCGTGACCTTCGGTGAATTTATGGTCGTGATGCTCGGTGATGCCCTTGAGATGGGGCTTGAACTTGCGATGACGCTGCTGGCCCGGAAGCGGGCTGATCTGCATGTTGATGTTACGCCCGGCCATTTTCGGCTCTTGGTCGCATTGGCCCATCGTTTTAAGGTCTTCCTTGATCTTGCCGGCGAGCAGATGGCCAAGCTCCTGATGGGCCATCTGGCGGCCACGGAACTGGAGCTGGATGCGCACTTTGTGCCCTTCGGCGAGGAAGTCCTCGGCGTGGGTGATCTTGATGAGGTAATCGTGCGGATCGATGCCGATACGGAACTTCATCTCCTTCACCTTGCCGCCCTTCTGATGCTTGTGGGCTTCCTTCTTGTGCTTCTCCTGGATGTATTTGAATTTGCCGTAGTTGACGATCTTGCACACCGGCGGATCGGCCTGCGGAGCCACCTCGACGAGGTCCAAACCGCGTTCGCGGGCAATGCGCAGTGCCTGATGTGTGGGAAGGATGCCAAGCTGATGCTGCCCGTCTTCCTCGACGACACGCACTTTCGGTGCACGGATGCGCTCGTTGACTCGATACAGTTCGTTGGAGTGACGACCGCGGTCACGATCACGACCGCCAGGCCCACCTGGACGCCCACCGCCTGAGCCACCGCCACCGAAGGGGCGTGGTCCGCCTGCGCCCTGGCCGGGTGGGCGATTCTGCGGAGGACCGGAAGGGATGCCTCCGGGCCGAACGCCACCAGCTGCTCCTGCCGCCCCACCCGCACCTAGCGGTCGAGGCCCGGTGCCGCCTTGAGGGCGCGGCTGCCAGGCTCCGGGTTGGGGTGGTTGCGGCCGCGGCGGTAGGCCGCCGAATTGTCCGCTGCTCAGGGTTTGGAATGGATTGCTAATAAATGACCTCCGTGTTGGTTTACGATTTTTCCGAGCGGGAACCATCCCGCAGGAAAGATTTGATCTGGCGGCGTGCTTTCGGGATCATAGATCAGCACCAGCCCGCCATCGGCATGAGACGCGCCTCATTCCCCCGGAAATCCGGATGGTGTGGGCGCTGGGATTGACAAATCATGCAGTGGGAAACTTGGAAAGGCCGCTGAGGGGAATTAGAAAACCATCCACTCAGGGCCGCGCAACGAACGCAGCCAAAGAGTAAGAGCTTTCATGCCTGACGGCAACAATTCTTTCGCCCGAGACTTTCCTGCGGTTGTTTTCCCACAGGAAACTCACGCCGCAGTGGGAGTGGGTCGGTCGATGTTGGCCTCCACGACATGCTTCGGGGGCTCCTTGATGTCATGCACGATGCGCAGCCAGCCCAGCACCTTGAGGACGTAGTAGGTGATGTCGATCTCCCACCAGCGGAAGCCCTGGCGTGCGCAGTGCTGGTAGTAGTGATGGTTGTTGTGCCAGCCTTCGCCGAGGGTGACGAGGGCGAGAATAAGAGAGTTTTTGCTCGATTCACCCGTCTCGTAGCGGCGCTTGCCGAGCATGTGGCAGAGGGAGTTGATGAAGAATGTGGTGTGGTAGAGGACCACGGTGCTCACGCAGAAGCACCACAAAAAGGCGGTTAGACCGCCCAGCCACCAGCAGGTCAGGGCCAGCACGAGCGGCGGGATGAAGTGGTAGGTGTTGAGGAAGACGAGCTCTGGGAATTTGGTGAGGTCCTTCACCCGCTTGGCATCGAAAGTCTCGTAATCAGGGGCCAAGATCCAGCCGACATGCGCCCAGTAGAAGCCCTGCTGTTTTACCGAGTGAATGTCCTCCGCTTGGTCGGAATGCTGGTGATGGTGGCGGTGATGAGCAGCCCACCAAAGCGCTCCTTTTTGCGCCGACATGCCGCCCAGCCAGGCGAGCACAAACTGAAACCAGCGCGAGGTCTTGTAGGAGCGGTGAGAGAAATAGCGGTGGTAGCCGCCCGTAATGCCAAATTTACGGATGAGAAAAAGGCCAACGGCTAAGACCAGCATCCAGGGTTCAGGCTTCATGAAAAAAGCCGAGGCCGCGAGAAGATGAATGGTGAAGAACAGCAGGGCTCCGGGCGAGAAATACGATGCTTTGACCACGAACTTGGAGATTGGGTTGGGTTGAGTGCCAAATCAGGCCTGTCGAAAGGCTGGAAAGTGCGCAGGGATGGTGCCCCTCAAGGCCAAAAGTGCAAGCTCAATGATCCCGACCGCAAACGAGGCACATAAAACGATTGCCACGGCCTTCGATCTCATAAGCGCGGCCTTTGCAGTAAGGGCAACGCACCGGAATGAAGGCCCGAATGGCCCAGCGACCGATCAGATTGAAAATCACCGCCGTGGCGAGAAACGCGGTCATCAGCACGGGCGTCTTCATCTCGAGCCAAAAGTTCAACAAATACACCCCATAGCATGCCAGCGCCGCGAAAACGGGCGGCCCGAAGAAACTTAAGATGAAGTGCTGGTTCGCTTTCAGCATGAGTCCGCACCTTTCACGCCTTCAAGGCATTCCGCAAGCCCTCACGCATCGCATCCAGCGGCGCGGTCCCTCCAAACCAGTGCTCGAACGAAATTGCCCCCTGGTGCAGGAGCAGCGTGAGACCATCGACGACCTTTGCCCCTGCCATTTTCGCATCCGCCAGCAGCGGCGTCTCGCCATCTGCCCGGTAAACCATGTCAAAGAAGAGATGGCGGGCCAGCAAAGCCTCGGCGGGCACCAGCCGCGCATCCGCCGCCTTCATCCCGAGCGAGGTCGCATTCACGATGAGATCGATCTCGGGCAAAACGGCCGCCACGGCCTCGTCAGTCCATGAAAGGAGCTTCACCTCGGTTTTTGGTGACAAAGAAGTCACCTCTCCAGCAAGCGTTTCAGCCTTCGAAGCCGTGCGATTGGCCAAAACGAGCTTCGGGCATCCCTCTAGCGCACTTTGGACCGCTACCGCACGCCCCGCACCACCGCCCGCGCCGAGGATGAGCACGCGCAGATCCTTCACTTCGACACCATAAGCTTCCTTCACACTTCGCAGGAAGCCGGGGCCATCACTGTTGTAGCCAATGAGCTTGCCATCGCGGATCGCGAGTGTGTTCACCGCCCCGAGTCGGCTCGCCAGCGGATCAATCTCATCCACCGCATCCAGCGCTTCAAATTTATGCGGGATGGTGATGTTCACCCCAAGAAAGCCGCATTTCACAAACTGCCGAAACGCCTCCACCACACGGCCTTGGGGCACCTGCACGCGGATGTATTGCGCTTCGATTCCACGAACCTTGAGCGCCGGATTGTGCATCTGCGGACTTCGAGAGTGCGAGATCGGATCACCGATCACCGCCAGTCGTGCTGGCGGCGTGAAGCGTCCCGCCACCGCATCCCAGTTTAGAAATTCATCAAAGGTCAAAAAATCGCCCATGGCTTTCAGACATGGCCCGGAAGCAGTCCCTGTCAAAGCGCCCGCAATTTTCCCCTCGACACGCCGTTCCTTCCACGCTGCAATCGCCGCCCTTCCATCCACATGAAACTTCTCTTCCCACTGCTCACGCTCGGCCTTTCTGCCGTCGTCTTTCTCGCCCGCGCCGCTGATACGCCCGTGAAGCCCCTCCGCGTGCTCATCGTCGCCGGTGGCTGCTGCCACGAATACGACAAGCAGCCCATGGCGCTCAAAGAGGGCATCGAGTCCCGCATTCACGCCATCGTGGACATCGCCTACAATCCCGACAAGAGCACCAAGGCCACCTTTGAGATCTACAAGGCCAAGGACTGGGACAAGGACTTCGACGTCATCATCCACGACGAGTGCAGTGCAGATGTGACCGATCCCGCCTACGTCGGTGCCATCCTTGGTGCCCATAAGGCCGGCAAGCCCGCCCTGAATCTCCACTGCGCCATGCACAGCTACCGCTGGGGCAATTTCCGCGAGCCTGTGAAGCCCGGTGCTGACAACGCCGGCTGGTATGAATACCTCGGCCTCCAGTCCACCGGTCATGGTCCTCAGCAGCCCATCACCATCACCTACACCGATAAAACGCACCCCATCACCCAGGGCCTCGAAGGCTGGCAGACCATCAACGAGGAACTCTACAACAACGTCCAGGTCCTCACCGGCAAGGCCATCGCCTCCGGCAATCAGATCGTCCCGCCGAAGGCCAAAAAAGGCGAGAAACTCCCACCCGACGCCAAGCCCACCGAGGCCACCGCTGTCGTCGCCTGGACCAATGAATACGGCCCGAACAAGACCAAGATCTTCTCCACCACCATCGGTCATAACACCGCCACCGTCTCGGATGCCCGTTACCTCGATCTCATCACCCGCGGCCTCCTTTGGACCACCGGCCACATTGATGAGAATGGCAAAGCGAAGGACGGTTACGGCAAGTAAGCGATTCATTCGCAGCCAAGCTGACGTTCAATGCCCGGTGGTCATACCTCCGGGCATTTTTCAATTTCAGTTCTCCGTTTTCAATCCCCGCAAGCTCATGCGCCCTCTTCTCCTCCTTCCGCTCCTCATCCTCACGATTCACGCCGACGAGCTCCCCGGCCATTCAGCGCATGGTGAGGCCTTCAATGAGGGCCCACGACAGGCGGCGGTGCTCATTCCGGGCTGTGGAGATGCGGTCAAGTTCCCCATCAGCACGAAGAACGCGGACGCGCAGAAGTTTTTCACGCAAGGCATCGGCCAGCTCCACGGCTTCTGGTATTTCGAGGCCGAGCGCAGCTTCCGGCAGGTCGCCGCACTCGATCCCGCATGCCCGATGGCCTACTGGGGCATGGCCATGGCCAATGTGAACAACGACAAACGTGCCAAGGGCTTCCTCGACAAAGCCGTGAAGCTCAAAGACAAGGCTGCTGCCCGCGAAAAGCAATGGATCGCCGTGCTCGAAAACCTCTACAAAGACGACAAGCGGGACAAAAAGCAGCGCCAGCTCGACTGCATCCGCGATTTCGAAACGCTCGTGCAGGATGATCCGAAGGACATCGAGGCCAAGGCCTTCCTCGTCTGGCGCATCTGGTTCGGCAAAGGCGATGTTCCCATCTCCAGTGCCCAGGTCGTCGATGCCATGCTCGATCAAATCTTTGCCGCCGTGCCGAATCATCCGGCGCATCATTACCGCATTCATTTGTGGGATGATCGCAAACCCGCCCGCGCCGTCACCTCCGCCGCGCAGTGCGGCCAGGCATCCCCCGGCATCGCCCACATGTGGCACATGCCCGGCCACACCTACTCGAAGCTCAAGCGCTTCGACGATGCCGTGTGGCAGCAGCAGGCTAGCACTCGCGTCGATCACGCCTACATGATCCGCAGCTTCATCCTGCCGGATCAGATCCACAACTACGCCCACAACGAGGAATGGCTCGTGCGGAACTTCAACGAGCTCGGCCGCGTCAAAGACGCCCTCGCTCTCGCCCGAAGCCTCATCGCCAACCCGCGTCATCCCTCCAACAACACCCTCGATAAATCCGGCACCTCCGCCAGCTACGGACGCACCCGCTTGATCGAAACGCTCACCAAATGGGAGCTGTGGGATGAGCTAAAAGCCTTCACTGCCACACCTGCTGGCCATCCCGGCCACGACATCACCCGCCTCCGTGCCCTTGGCCTCACCGCCTACCAGCAAAACGATCTTCCGGGCATCACGGCAGCCTTGAAGGCGCTCGAAATCATCACGCCGCCCAAACCCACCGAGAAGTCCGAGAAGACCGATTCGACCGAAAAAACCAAACGCACCCTAACCAAGCCCGGCGAAGCCAAAAAAGCCCCCGAAGCCAAAAAGCCAGACGACAAAGCTAAAGCCCTCTCCGAACTCAAACTCCTCATCGCTCTCCTCACACCCAAAGCGAGCAAAGAGAGCAAAACCAAGCTTCTCGAAGCTCTCAAGGACAGTGACATCCCGAAGGACCGCTTGGCTCGCTACTGGCTCAAGCTCGACGACAAAGCCAAAGCCGCTGAATGGACGAAAAACTTCCCTCAAGACCTCGCGGGCACCATCGCCAAAGCGGAGGTCCTTTACGCCGCAGGCAAGGCCGACGAAGCTAAGAAAGCCTTCGAGGAGGTCAAGAAGCTCGCCTTCGCCATGGATCGCGATCTTCCTGTCTTCCAGCGCCTCACCACCACCTTTGCCAAGGATGCGAACTGGCCTGCCGAAGCTCCAAAGCGCACCGATACCGGCGTGCGCCCTGCGGATTTGACCCAATTCGGCCCCATGCACTGGCATCCGCCTGCCGCACCTGTCTTCGAGGCCATCGATCTTGATGCCAAGCCCGTGAAGAGCAGTGACTTCACCTCGAAGAAGCCCACGCTCTTCATGTTCTACCTCGGCCATGAATGCGGCCACTGCGTCGAGCAGATGCAGGCCTTCGCCAAAGCCGCTGCGGACTTCGAAAAGGCAGGCATCCAGCTCGTCGGCGTCACTATCGAGCCCAGCCCCGTGGCCAAAAACCTCCGCTCGAAGCTCAACCTCAAAAAAGACGCCCCGCTGCCCTTTCCCATCCTTTGCGATAGCAGCCTCGAAGCCTTCAAAAAAGTCCGCGCCTACGACGACTTCGAAAAAGACACGCTCCACGCCACCATCCTCGTCGATACGGCGGGCAATCAACGCTGGCAGGACATCAGCTACACGCCCTTCACCGATGCGAAATTCATCCTCGGAGAAGCCAAGCGCTTGCTGGAGCTGAAGTGATCAGTCCTTCTTCGAGACGAACGGCTCGATGCGGATCGTCGTCACGATGGGACGATGGTCGCTCGCCTTGTCAAAATCCCGCGAGGAGTAGATGAAGCTGCGGCGGTAATCGAGATGAGGGCGCAGCAAGCGGCTGGCGAAGAGGTAATCGAGCCGCGAGTAAGTATCCGCCGTATCCCAGAAGTGCGTCCACACCTCTCCCGCCTTGTCGCGGAGGAAAACATCCAGCATGCCGGTATCGCTTTGGCGGTCGCCCATGATCGTGTCGATCGCTGGCTCGTTGCGGTGTTCATTGAAGTCACCGTAGGCCAGCATGCGTGTCTTCACGTCCGCGGCAAAGATGGCATCCATGTGCTTGCGCAGCAGCCGGGCCTCATTCCGCCGCATCATGGCCTGATCTGCCTCCTCAATCTCCCGCTTCGATTTGAGATGCACGCCCAGAAAGCGCACCTGCATCGTGTCGGTGAATTTGATTGTCGTGTCGAGAATGCCACGCTGGAAAGGCATCGTCTGGCCCTTGAGTTGGTAGGTCAGGTTCGTTTGCGAGCTTCTCGCCACGATGGGGAAGGCCGAAAGCAGAGCGAGGCGGCGTGTGTCATCACCCCCATGGGCCATTTCCGTGTGCGGCAGGTCGAGTCCCGCTTTTTTCAGCCGCTTTTGCAGGTCCGCCAGATCCTCCGCCGTGCCGATCTCGCAGATGCCGAGCACCATCGGCTTGATCGCGGCCAGGATTTCCACCACGCGCTGCTTTTCATCCTCCGGCTTCGGAGCGGAGGTCAGCATCTTTTTCGTCTTCTGATCAAACCGGTCCATCGTGAGCCAGTTTTTGACGTTGTAGGAGCAGAAGACGACGCTCTCCAGCTCAGCGGCTGGGGCGAGTGCAGCGAGGGTAAAGAAAACGGCGGGCAAAAATGCCCGCCGCGTGGAGAAAAAACGATTCATGGGAGGTGAGGCCTTTAGACGTCCACATTCGCCACTGGCTGGCGCTTTTCCTGGGGCTGCGCCGGGGCTTTGGGGCTTTCCGCTTCGATCTGGGCTTGGCTCATCTCATGCTCAAACTCCTGACGAGCTTTTTTAAACTCGCCCATGCTCTTACCGATGCTTCGAGCAAAAGTGGGAAGCTTTTTCGCTCCAAAGAGCACGAGGACGAGGATAGCGATGACTAAGATCTCCATGTTTCCAAGGGGACCGAAGGCGAGGATGTGGGGGATGTTCATGATGGTAATGAGTTTAGTTTGGCGGCAAAAAGCCCGCATGCAACGCGGACTTTCAGTCGTTCCCAGTGGGGCTCATCGTCCGTTGGCGCAGGGCAGCCACGCACTCAAACGCTGCTCCACGGGCCGTTCTCACATCGCCAGCCATTTTTCAGCCGATCATCCGCCTTTGCGATGCTGACGATAAGGCATTCCGATTTGCCCGCCGCGGTCGTCCCGACTAGCTAATGGCCCTGCCCATGTCCACCACCCGCGATCTTATCACCTCTCCCGCCGATTTGAAGCCCTCCACCGCCTGGTCGGAGACCGTCTGGGCTTACACGAGCGAGGAGCAACTCGCCGATCACACCACGAAGGCGCGCTTCTGCGTGGCAGCGCTGCTACCTTTCAAGGACCAGCAGCCGGACTGGGAGGGCTTCAGCAAAAGCGTGCGCTGGATGCAGCAGTGCGCCGCTCATTACGGCGTGGAGATCGTCTTCGTGCTCAATGCGGATACCGGCTACATCTTCGAACTCAGCAACGAACTCTACGCCGAGGTGCTGCGCCGCTTCCGGGCGGAATTTCCGCAGCAGCGCTTCATCGCCGGCGTCACCGCTCGCGGGGCGGAGCAGGACACCGCCTTCAAAGCCGAGCGTTACCTGCCTCTCCTCGATATTGCCCAGTCGCACGACAACTGCGAGGTGATGATCATGACCTCGCGGCTGCTGAACATCCTCGATTCCGAGCCACGTCGTGATGCCTACTTCCAGATCGCGGAGCTTTGCACGCACCCGGCCATCGCCCATGCGCTGGAGCCTTCCTTTGTGTCGTGGGCCTCGCCGTTTGATCCGTGGCTCTTCCACCAGATCGCCATGCATCCGAAATACGTCGGCGGAAAGGTCAGCACGCTCGATGAACCGCACTTCCACTACTGGGCGGCCATGTGCAAAGACCAGGCGCTGCCCTTCTCACCGCACAGTGGCGATGATTATGGCATCGCCGCTGCCATCAAGCTGGGCCTGCCGCTGCTCATCGGTGCCGGTGTCAGCGCCTGCCCGCTCATCTGCGCCGCCAAAGACATGTGGCTGCTCGATTCGGTGGCCGATAAGAAATTCAAAACCGGCACCGGCCGCTTCGACACCCGCGTTTACAAGCTCTTCGAGGCCTTCCAATCCTTCGAAGACCTCGTCTTCCGCCTCGATGACCGCCTGAGCGCCTCGCCCTACAAACACAGCACCGCCCACGTCCTTCATCAGCTTGGCCTCATCGCCTCGCCCGAGTCCCACCCCGATTGCAAAGACCTCCGCGGCCCCGATGAAGCCCAGCGCATGACCGAAGCCCTCCGCCGCCCCCGCCGCCTCGCGGAAAAGCTGGGCATACCGTTCTTCGGCGGACGTTAATCCTGAATGCATATTCCTTCTCTGATCGCAGCCAAGCGCGACGGTGCCGTTCTCACCCGCGAGGAGATCCATGCCGTGATCACGGCTTTCACGAGCGGGGAGATGCCGGATTACCAAATGAGTGCTCTGGCGATGGCGATCTACTTTCGCGGGATGTCGGCGGAGGAAACGGCGGCGCTGACGGAGGCGATGCTGCACAGTGGCAGCACGCTCGAATGGCCCGCGCATGCACCGATGCGCATCGATAAGCATTCGACGGGTGGCATTGGCGATAAGACCTCGCTCATCATCGCTCCGCTGCTGGCCTGTGATGGGGCGTGGGTGCCGATGATCTCGGGTCGCGGCCTGGGCATCACGGGCGGCACGTTGGACAAACTGGAGTCCATCCCCGGCTTTCGCACGCGGCTGGACGAGGCGGAGATTCATCGCGTGATCGAAAAGACGGGCTGCGTGCTCATCGGCCAGACGGAGAGCATTTGTCCGGCGGATAAAAAGCTCTACTCGCTACGCGATGTGACGGGCACGGTGCCCAGCATCCCGCTGATCACGGCGAGCATCCTGAGCAAAAAACTCGCCGAAGGTCTCGATCGACTTATTCTCGATGTGAAGCACGGTACGGGAGCCTTCATGCGCACTTACGAGGAGGCGAATGCGCTGGCGCAAAGCATGGTCAGCACGGCGAAGGTGCTCGGATTGAAGGCGAGCGTGCATATCAATGAGATGAACGAGCCCACGGGGCATGCCGCAGGCAATGCACTGGAGGTCATTGAGGCCGTCGAATGCCTCCAGGGCAGGGGACCAGCCGATTTGGAGGAGATTTGCCTCAATCTGGCAGGCGCGGTCTCCATCTCCTCCCGCGAGCATTTGCGGACGTTTCTGTGCGATGGCTCGGCATGGCGGAAGTTTCAGGAAATCGTGGCGGCCCAGGGCGGCGATGCCTCGAAGCTCGAAAAGCTGGCGCAGGTGCATCGAGCGCCGGTCATTCGCGAAGTGCGAGCGGAGCACGCTGGCGTGCTGACCCGCGTGGATGCTTACCAAACCGGCCTCGCGGTGCTGAATCTCGGCGCGGGGCGTTCCAAGGCCAGTGACCCGGTCGATTTCGCGGTCGGCGTGGATCAACTGGCCAAAACGGGCACGCAACAGCACCCTGGCGATGTCCTTGCCCGCATCCATGCCCGCAGCGAAGCCGCCGCTGAGGCGGCGGAGCACACGTTGCGTGAAGGCATCACCCTTGAATGATGTGAAAATGAATTCGCGCAGCCTACACGATCTCACCTTTGACCAGATGACCGCCCTGCTGGTCTCCGAGGGGCTGGCCTCGCTGCATGCAAAGACGCTGTGGAGCACGCTGCATTTCCGCTCGCTGGCTGATCCGCTGTCTCGCGAGGATTTATCCCCGCCGCTGAGGCGCTGGCTGGTGAGCAATCTCGGCTCTGGTGCTTGGACGCTCGATGTGCCGCCGCTGAATCTGGATGTGCCGAGTGGCGATGGTTTAACGTGGAAATCGCTCTTAAAACTGGCGGACAACCAAGAGATCGAAACGGTGATCATGAGCTATGATGGACGTCACACGGCCTGCATCAGCACGCAGGCCGGTTGTGCGATGGGCTGCGTGTTTTGCGCCACGGGGCAGATGGGCTTTGTGCGGCATTTGCGCCCTGGCGAGATCGTGGCGCAGGTGCATCATGCCCGTCGCGTGCTGGCGGAGCAGGGAAAGCGGCTGCGCAATCTCGTCTTCATGGGCATGGGCGAGCCGCTGCACAATTACGATGCCGTCATGACAGCGCTGGACATCATCACGCACACCAGCGGCATCAACATCGGCCCTTCCAAAGTGAGTATTTCGACTGTCGGGGTCGTTCCAGGCATCCTTCGTCTGGCGAAGGAAGGTCGGCCTTACAACCTCGCTGTGTCGCTGCATGCCGCCACGGATGAGGAACGCAGCGCCATCGTGCCCGCCAATCAGCGCTGGCCTTTGCCGGACCTGCTGGCGGCCTGCCGCAGTTACAATGCGCAAACGGGCCGCCGAATCTTCTTTGCCTGGACGCTCATTCATGGCGTGAATGACACACCGGAGCATGCGCAGCGTGTGGCGGAGCTGCTGCGAGGGCTTGATGCCCATGTGAACCTCATTCCGCTGAACCGCACCGAAGGTTATGAAGGTGTCGAGAGTGCGGAAGAGGCCGCGAATGCGTTTCACCGGCTTCTTCAGGAGGCTGGCTATCCTTGCACCATCCGCCAGCGGCGGGGCATCGACGTGGCGGCAGGCTGCGGCCAGCTCAAGGCGGAAAAACAACGCCGCCGTCAGGTGGTGTAACCTGACGGCGGCGTCTGAAAAAAAAGATCGCGAGGATCAGCGAAGCTTAGGCGTTAGGAGCCTCGGCGGCGTCTGGAGCCTTCGGCAGCGTGAAGCGGTAGCGGATCTTGCCACGCTTTGCGGAGGCGCGGGCCTTGCGGCGATAGCGCTCAATCGGGGTTTCAAAGGCGCGAAGGCGGCGAACTTCTTCAAGGATGCCATCCATCTCAAGTCGGGTCTTGAGACGCTTGAGAGCGCGGTCAACAGGTTCGCCTTTGCGGATTTGGACTTCAGTCATGGTGTAAACGTAGGGGGTGGGGAAAGGGCGCTGAGAGTAGGGGCAGGACAGCATCCGTCAAATGGAATGTCAGAGGCTTTCCAAGCATCGGGGTGGGGCAGGGTGGGCCGGAATCAGCAGGATTCCAGTTTGACAGGGATAGGTGGTCGTCTATTCTCGCCGCCCTTTCCCCGCCCCCTTCTATGGCCAACATCCGCTCCGCTGAAAAGAACATCCGCAAAACCGCCGTCCGCACCGCACACAACCAGACGGTGAAGAGCCGCATGCGCACCCTGCGCAAGAACGTGCTCACCGCGCTGGAGAAAAAAGATGCCGCTGCCGCTGGCGCCAGCCTGAGCGCTTATGCCTCCGCTGCTGACAAAGCCGCCAAGACCAACGTCATCAAGAAGAACACCGCCTCCCGCCTCAAGAGCCGCCTCGCTCTCAAGGTCGGTGCGCTCACGAAGTAAGCTTCTCGAATCATTTTCAAAGACGGCGTCTCCGCAAAGAGACGCCGTTTTTTGCGCTCAGAAGTCAGCTTTAGCTTTCAGCCTTCATCTCTAAACTTTCCCCATGACCCGCCACCGCATCTCTCCCACCGGCCCTGAGTTCTCCCGCCTCGTTTATGGCACCTGGCGCATCCTCGATGATGAGGACGCGGCCAATAAAACGTCCCAGGCCCTCCTCAGCCGCTTCAAAGCCTGTGCGGACATGGGCATCACCACCTTCGACACGGCGGAGATTTATGGACTCTACCATGTCGAGGAGGCCATCGGCGGTGCCTTGAAGGTCGATCCGGCCTTCCGTGACCAGATCGAGATCGTGACGAAGTGCGGCATCTATGTGCCTTGTGAGTTTCACCCCCAGCGCAAGACGGCGCACTACAACCTCACGGCGGCACGCATCGTGAAGAGCTGTGAAAAATCTCTCCGCCTCATGGGCATTGATCACATTGACCTGCTGCTCGTGCATCGTCCCGATTGGCTCACGAGCGCCGACGAGACGGCGGCGGGCCTCAACCAACTGCTCAAGGAGGGTAAAATCCGCTCCGCAGGCACGTCGAACTACAATGTGCATCAGTTTGAGCTGCTGAACTCCCGCATGGATCAGCCGCTGGTGACGAATCAGGTCGAGTTCAGCCTCCTGCACATGGACCCGATCTACGACGGCGTTTTCGACCAGTGCCAGCGCCAGCGCATCCTGCCCATGGCATGGTCCCCGCTCGCCAAGGGTGATCTCATGAAGCACGAAGGCCTCCTGGCGAAGGCGGCGGAACTCAGCGCCAAGTATGGCGGTGCCACCCTCGACCAGCTCGCCTACGCCTGGATCATGGCGCATCCATCCTGCTCGCTGCCCATCATCGGCACGAACAAGCTCGACCGCGTCACCGCCTGTGTGAAGGCTGCGGACATCCAGCTCGAGCGTGAGGACTGGTATGCGCTTTGGGTGGCGGCCAAGGGCCACGGCGTGCCTTGAGGCTTCTCGGGAAGAAATGCCTAGCCGAAGTGCTTGCGGGTTCGGCCCTCAGCTTCCATAGGCCGTTCATGCCTGCTGATCTGCCCGCTGAAGACATCCCCTACAGCCTCGAAACCTATGTTCCGCATGTCGGTAGTGATGTCGAGGTCCTGCGTGGCACCGAATGGGGCACGCTGAGCCTAGCGGTGGCAGAAGCCAGCAATGGCCATGTGGCGCGGACACGGGAAATGTTCTCCCTTCTCTTCGCCGGTAGCAAGGCAATGCCTCTGGTACAGGGCACGCATGCCTTCCGGCATCCCGTGATCGGGGCGTTCGAGTTGTTCATCACGCCGATCATCCCGCAGGATCGGGAACGGCACTGGTATGAGGCCACGATCAACCGGGGATGTTAGGTTCACTCTAGCCGAATTGTTTGTCACATTTCGGGAAAAAGATTGCCTTCCAAGGCCTCATCCACCTATAAGGCTGCGAATCTTCCCGATAAACGGGAATTCCTTGAGCTGAGGAAGGCTTCGCCTTCTGCCGCTCATTGTCAGTGACCCCAAACTCAAACTCAAACTCATCAACAGCTATGGACCCTTTTATCGGATAACTCATCTGTGTCGGCTTCAACTTTGCGCCCCCTGGTTGGGCGGTATGTGACGGCAGCCTTCTTTCCATCAGCCAATACTCCGCCCTTTTTTCGCTGCTGGGCACGACGTATGGCGGCAATGGCACAACTACTTTTGGTCTCCCAGACCTCCGTGGTCGTGTAGCCGTCGGCATGGGCACGGGACCGGGCCTGCCCAACGTGGCCCAGGGTGAAGTCTTTGGCTCATCCACGACCACGATTCTGGTGAGCAACCTGCCAGCCCATGCTCATGGCCTCCAGTCCAGCCCGGGAAGCGGTGCCCCCTGCTTCAATGGGCCGGCCACCACGAACAATCCCGCCGGCGCGTATCCAGCTTCGGTTGAAATTGCGGTCAATGACGGCGGGAACGGAGCCACCGCGACTGCGCTGGCCTATGCCACCAGCGCCAATGCCAACATGGCTGGCGGCGGCAGTGGCCCTGGGAGCTCGACGGGTATCACCGGGGGCAGCCAGCCAATCGACAATCAACCGCCTTCCTTGGGCATGAACTGTATCATCGCCCTTCAAGGCATCTATCCCACGCGGCAATGATCATGACTTGCGGCCCGGCTCCCGATGAGCCGGGCCGTTCCTTCTTCGGCTACTTCCGCCGTTTCGGAGGGCAAGTGACTCCTGCTGCCACCATTCAGCGCGCCGAGTTCGGTTGCTCCCGACTAACTTGATGGACTCCATAGATTCTCCAGCAGATTAACTTCGTCTGTCTCGTTGACTCGGCTCAGGGAGGCCATCAGATTGGATTCAGATAAATCTGCGGGCCTCCCCGAATCTTCTGGAAGCTACTCCCCGTTCCACAGCCCAGCCGGCTTGGGTTTAGGTGCTTCTGACGCACTCCTTCCGCCGGAAGGTTCGAAAGGATCCCGCATCATCGCTATGGGTGGCATTTTCGTCGGGGAATGAGTTTTATGCTTCAATATGGCCTGATTTTCGCGTAGAAGCGATTCGGATTTGATGGGGGATGTTGGCCGCCACCTGCCCCGATCTGCCATCCAGGCTCCCCACGCGCTCTTCTTTTTTGTTCGATCCACACCGACCGGTTCCTAGCCCCGCTTCGCGGGCAGTTCCTCTTTTCCTCATGAATGCCTCGCCCTTGTCCCACCTGCGCCGTCTTTTCGCCTGCCTGAGCGTCTGCCTTCTCGCCATCGGCTCCGCCTCGGCGGCCAGCCCGATTAAGCTCTTCATCACACACGGGAGCGCCACGACCTCTTCGGATCGATTGGATCGCGTCGATGTCGATGGCACGAATGTGACCAGCCTAGCCGCTGATACGGCGAACTTCGCCCAGCCGGACAGCCTCCAGATCGACGAGAACTATGAGGGTGGGCGTATCTTCATGGTGGATGCGTTCGGTGGAACCAGGATTTTGAAATTCAATCTCGATGGCACTGGACGCACACTCATCCATACGATCTCACACGGTGGTATTCCACGCGGGATGGCCTTGGATCGCGCCAACCAGCACATCTATTTCACCACCCAGTCCGCCACGAGTTCGTCCGACCGGATCACGCGGATCAACTATGACGGCACGAATGAAGTGACCATTGCCTCCGGCACGGTGACCGCCAATGATCTGGTGACGAACCCGCTGGGCCTCGCCATCGACACGGTGCGCGGCTTTCTGTATGTCGGGGACAACTTCAACACGGTGGTCTCGAACTTGGGCGTGGTGCGCTTCAACCTCAACGGCACCGGGCGCACCCCGATCATCGCCGCGAACGATCCGACGTTCAGCGGTAATGTGGTGGTTTTCCAACACATGACCGTGGATGAGTCCACCGGACAGCTCTATGTTTGCACCGGCAGTGCCACTACATCGAATGACCGGATAATGCGGGTGAACTCAGACGGCACCGGGCTGACCTCGCTCTACAGCGGTGCGGCCGCCATCAATCAGCCCGTGGCCATCGCCATCGACAAGGCGAACGGCTGGCTTTTTGTGGGAGACAGCGCCATCGCCGTGGCTCCCGCGCCTGTGTGGCGCTTCAACCTGGATGGCTCGGGGGGGCGCATCCAACTGAGCACCGGCTACTCGAATGGCAGCGTCGTGAATGGGCTCGCCGTCTTTTCGAACACGCCCCCCACGATCTCGGATGTGACCAACCAAAACATCGCCGTGGGCGGCTCCACCGGCAATCTGGCGGTGACCGTCGGTGATGGTGCCAGTGAAACCCCGGCGGCCAGCCTCCTGCTCTACGCCAAATCCTCCAACCAGACCTTGGTGCCGGACGGCAACATCGTCCTGGGTGGCTCGGGGGCCAGCCGCACGGTGAACGTGACTGGAGCACCGGGCCAGAGTGGCACCGCCACGATCACGCTGACCTTGAACGACGGGGCTCGCACCGTGCGAGACACCTTCGCTGTGACTGCGGCTGCACTCAGCAACAACGCCGATCTGAGCACCCTCGTCATCACCACCGCCACCTACAGCCCCGCCTTCGCCGCAGGCACCACCACTGGCTACACCGCCAGCGTGCCCAACGGCACCAGCAGCGTCACCGTCACGCCCACCCGGGCACAGGCGAACGCCACGATCGAGGCCCGCTCGAATGCGAATGCCTTTGCCAGCGTCATCTCCGGCAGTCCCAGCGGCGCGCTCAATCTCAATCTCGGCTCCAACACCCTCGACGTGAAGGTCACCGCTCAAGACGGCATCACCCTCAAGACCTACACCATCACCGTCACCCGCCGCAGCCTCATCGAGGACTGGCGTCTGAGCTTCTTCGCCGATGCCAGCGGCACCTCGACTCGTGCCAACGGGGCGGATTTCGACCTCGATGGCAAAACGAACCTCCTCGAGTTCGCCTTTGGCACGGATCCCACCCTGGGCAGCAGCGGCCCACCGGCTCTCACCATGACCGGCACCTACGCCGCCGCCGTTTTCGGCGTCACCGGCCAGCCCATCACCAAACTCGAACCCATCACCAACGGCGTCGATTACCGCGCCGTCTTCATCCGCCGTGTGGACCACGCCGCCGCCGGCCTCACCTACACGCCGGAGTTCAGTGCGGATAACTTCACCTCCTTCACCGCCAGCGGCACCATCCCCACCGTCCTCGCCACCAGCGGGGACTTCCAACTCGTCAGCGTCCCGTATCCGCACTTCCTCTCCAATGGCAAAAAAGCCCGCTTCTTCCGTGTCAGCGTCAGCATCGCCCCATGAGGCATTCCTGAATTTAGATTCCTGATTCCTGATTCAACTCCCAAACCACTCCCGACATGAATGCTTCCTCTCTGCTCCTCCGCCTCTTTGCCCCTCTGCGGCAAACCGAGGCACCAGAACGCCCCTTTTTGCCGCAGAGAGGCAGAGGAGCAGAGAGGCAGAGGTTTTTCGGAATTCAGGTCCTCACCTTCGTCATTCTGTCATTCCTCATTCCTCATTCCGCGCAGAGCGCGGTCGTTTATTCTGGCATCCAAAACCTCAGCGTGCCGCAGGACCTCGGCGGGCTGTATTTGAATGTCACGCTGCCTGGTTTCACCACCAATGGCGGCACCCAGCCGGCCTCCTGGGCGACGGCGCCGTGGATCAATCCCTTCTTCGGCGGCGTGAGCATCGGCAACAGCGACCTGTTGCGCCCGGCTACCGACGGAGCCGGTCGTGACCTCAAAGTGGCCATCGGCAGCATCGTCAACAACACCCTCATCTTCGCCCCTGGCGAAGCTGGCAGCACCACGCACGTCGGCGCGGGGGCGGACCAGTTTCAGCTCGGTGCCCAGGGCCTGCTGGCCTTTGAGATGCAGGAAACCGTCGGTGGCCCCAATCGCTACGGCTGGATGCGCATCACGATCAACAACACCGGTGTGGGCACCATCGTGGACTGGGCTTATGACACCACCGCCAGCAGCATCATCGCCGGCTGGACCGGCACGGTGCTCATTCCCGAGCCATCCCGCCTGCTTCTACTGCTCGGCGGCATGCAGGCTCTTGTTTTGCGCCGTCGGAGGAAAGAAGCCCACTGCAAGTGATCCGCCTCTTCCTCTTACTCCTCCTCTTACTCCCGGATGCGAAGGCCCCGAGACGCTCGAATCCGGGAGTAGGAGGAAGAGTAGGAGTAGGAGGAAGATTCTAAAGCACCATGCTCCAAGTCCAAAAACCCCGCCGTATCTGGCCGCTGCGCTTTCTTTCGTGGCTGTTTGATGTGACACCGAGGTGGCTGCACTTCACGGCGGTGGCGCTGGCGGTGGCGGCGGTGGTTTTGACCTTCCAGCAGGGGCACTTCATCAAGACGCAATTCAAAGCCTGGCAGAGCCGCCGCATGGTGGTGGAGGCCAAGGAGCTGCTGAAAGAGGAAATCACCCAGCGAGAGGGCGTGCAGCTCCTCCTGGAGGCCTGGCAGCTCTCGCCGGAGGAGCCGCAGGTTGTGCGGGCACTGGCACGGGCCTCATCGGAGATCGGGCTGCCGCATTACGCGCGGTTCTTTTACACCCAGCTTCCTCGTTTTGAAGCCCTGACGCCGGAGGACGAGCTCGATTTCGCCAGCGCTCTCGCTCGCCTGAGTGATCACACGGGTGCCCGCCTCGTGCTGGATGAGTTTGAGCGTGCTCACGGGGAGACGCCCGGGCTCATGCGTGCCCAGGCCTCGCTGGCTACGCAGGCTGGGGATGCCGCGACGGCCAGGGCCGCGATGGAAAAGGTCATCCAGCTCGCTCCCGAGGACAATGTGGCCCGCCTGCACCATGCTGCCTCCCTCGCCAGCTCGGCGGACGGCCAGCAGCAGGCCGCCGGCCTCGATGCCCTGCTCGATCAATTTGAAAAAACGCTCCACGAAGGGGATGTGGAAGGTCGCGATCACTGCTTCTGGACGCTCGCCCGCCAGACGCTGGCCGATCCAGCCCGCCGCGAGCGTTTTAGCCAGCTCATCGGCCGCATGCCCTGGCATGACCACGAGCGGGAAGTCACCCGCCACCTCCTCGGCTACCCGCTGCCGCTTTCGGAGGAGAGCCGTAAAGACCTGCGTGTCTGGCTGCGGGCGCTGCTCAGCCGTGCCGCCCTCACGCTGGCCGCCACGGACCGCCTCGCCATCACCCGCCTGCTCCAGCGTCATGGGGAGCATCTGCTCTGCCTGGAGGTCATCCCGCATGAGATCGCCCTCGGAGAGGCGCAGCTCTGCGCTGCCCGACTGGATTCGCTGATGGAAGAAAAGCTCACCTCCCAGGCCGCTCAGCTCGTGAATGCCCCCGCCGTACCTTTGCAGCGCCATGTGCAGGCGCTTTTCCAGGCCTGGATCGCCCTGCGAGAGGAAGGGGGCAGCTCACGGGCCATCCGCAGGCTCGGCGAGGCCATGGAGGAGGCGCAAAAGCGTGACCGGCAGGGGGCCTACATCGCCATTGCGCATCTCGCCCGGCGGTTTGAGCAGCACCGGGCCGCCAGCGAGGCGCTGAAGGCAGCGTTTGATCCGCAATTCCCCGTCGCCACGCATCTCCTGCCGGAGTTGCTCGATTCCGCCCGGCAGGGCGGCAGCACCTCGGCCGAAACGCTGCGCCTCATCGCCCAGCGCGAGCATTTGGAGCCGTGGAACCTCGACCTTCATCGGCAGTCCAGTTGCCTCCGGCTGCTCTGTGGCGAAGCGGTGGAACAGATCCTGGAGGAATCCCGCGAGGCCCTGAAAAGCGACCCCGCGAACGTCTATGCCGCCTTTCTCGCCGCCTTTGCCTGCCACCGCCTGCGGCTCCATGCCGATGCGGCCGGTTATCTCGAAAAACTGCGCCAGCCCTACCCCTGGCAGCCGCACGAGCGTGCCGCCATGACCGCCATCCTGCTTTCCGCCGGAGAACAGGCCCTAGCCATGCAGATGGCCGGCAGCATCCCGGACACCACACCGCTTTTCCCCGAGGAAAAACGCCTCATGCAGTGGCGCTGAGTGCCGCGCACATGATCGTGCTTGTAGTTCGCGCTCGTAGTTCGGGCTTCAGCCCGTGATTGGGCGCACGGGCTAGCCCACCTTTCTCACCCACAGCACGCTGCACCTTCCAAAATTTGCCGCAAAGGAGCAGAGAACGCAGAGCACCTGAACTCAAGACGGTTTAAACTCAGTCCTCCGAATAGCCAGTCGTTCGTAAGGAGTGACGGAACTCTGCTGCGCTGAGTATGGAGGAGGACGTATGCTTCGCGTCATCATGATTTGTGAATTCATGAGATAAAGGCGGGGAATTTAAACCGCTGATATGACGCTAATTTAACGCTGATATTTGGTTTGGGATTAGCGTCAGGTCAGCGTCGAATTAGCGGTTAAAAAAATCCCAAAACCTCAGGACGCGAAGCATAACTGCGAAGGCAGCGGCTCTTTTTGAAGACAAAATCATGGATAAGCATCTTCCCCGTATCATGATTTTACCCTGCATGATTTTGTCTTAACCCAAATTAGCCGGGAGATGAAAACAGAAGAAAATCTCTGCGCCCTCTGCCACGCGCATTGATTCGCTGCGCTCACCCTTCGGGCAGCACTTCGAGCTGTCTATCTCCGCTTCGCTTCGGTTCCACGACGCTGCCGCGACTTTTCGAGAGTCTGCATCATTCCGGCCGCACACCCGCGCTGAGGATCGTTTCAGGCGTCCAGGTCATGAAATGATACACGCCTTTGTCCTCGGCCAGGACGAAGCCGAGACGCTCGTAAAGATGCCGGGCGGGATTGAAGGCCTCGACGTGGATGGAGAGCACTTTGGAGGCGGCTTGGGCCTGTTTTTGCAGATCGCGGAGAAAATGGGTGCCGATGCCATTTCCGCGAAATTCGGGCAACAGGGCGATGTCCATGATGCGGATCTCTTTTGCCCAGTGTTCGACGTAAAGACGGCCTGCGGGCACTTTTTCCGCCTCGATGACGAAATACTGCGCCGTGGGGTAGTGCTGGCGGTAGTGAGCAGACTGTGCCTGAAACTGCATGGCGCAAAAAGCGGCCTTTTGCTCGTCACTCCAGCCTGTGGGGGCCATTTCCTCCGCTCGCGTGCTGGCATAGACGGCGAGGAGGAAGGCCGTGTCTTCCGGCGTGGTGGGGCGGAGGGTGAGAGCGGGAGTCACGGGAGGCTAGGAGTTCAGCAATCAGCAATCGACATTCAGCAGTCGTCAATCCATCGCTCCGCAACGCCCCAAGTCTCCGAACCAACCGCAGATTGATGAACTTTGATTGCTGATTGTTGAAGGATTTACGCTTTCAGCGTGAAGCAGGCCTCGAGAAGGTGCTTCTTTTTGCCGTCGCCGATGGGGGTGAGGTGGAAATCCATCTCGCTGAGCTGGGGGTGGCTGACGTGGCAGGTGCCGCCCTCTTTAAGGAAAGCTTGATGGGCTTCAAAAAGCAGCGTGAAGGCCACGAAGGTGCCTTTGGCGGTTTTCATCACCGTGGCGGGACTGACTTCGACGAGCTTGCAGGCAGCGCTGGCGACGGCGTTGTGCTTAAGGGTGAATTCACTGCCGAGGTGTGGGACGAAGAGGTCGCGGTTGATCGGGCCTGCGGGCACGGGAGCTAGCTCGGCGGGCTTTTGGGGGTCGGCTTTCACCTTCGAGGGCGCGGCTGGAGCCACGGTGGGCGTCTCGCTGGAAGGCCAGCCTAGATAGGCGGCTAGGCCCGTGGCAGCGGCGGCCCCGCTCCAGGCGATGACGTGGCGGCGGGAGGGATCAGCAGAGGCGTTTGGCATGGTGCGGAGGTATCATGAAGGCCCGGGAATGTCGTGCTCTATTTTCGTCACATGACTAAACGGGCATGGACTCTGCTGCAATTATTGGCTATTACAGAACCTTTATGGCTGAACCTTTCCTCTCTGAAATACGCCTCATGTCATTCAACTTTGCCCCGAGAGGCTGGGCGCTGTGCAATGGGCAGCTCCTCCCGATCAATCAGAATCAGGCGCTTTTCTCCCTGCTGGGCACGACCTTTGGCGGTGACGGGCGGGTGAACTTCGCCCTGCCGAATTTTCAGGGCCGCACGCCGATCCATGTGGGCAGCGGTCACACACTGGGCGAGAGGGCCGGGGCGCAGGCGCATACGCTCACGATTTCGGAACTGCCGCAGCACACGCACCTGGTGCAGGCGACGAGCGATCCAGCGGCTCTTAATGTGCCCACGGGCAACCGGCTGGCGGCCGTGAACAACGGCTACGCACCTGCGGCCAATCTCGTGGCGATGGGGGCCTCCTCGGTCGCAAATACGGGCGGGAGTCAGGCGCACCTGAATATGCAGCCGTTTTTGACGATCAACTTCTGCATCGCCCTCCAGGGCATCTTTCCATCCCCAACCTAAATCTTTCTCATGGCTCAACCTTACGTTGGTGAAATACGCATGTTCGCGGGGAACTTTGCCCCGGCAGGCTGGATGTCCTGCGAAGGGCAGATCATCCCGATCAGTGAATACGAGACGCTCTTCAATCTCATTGGCACCACCTATGGCGGTAATGGGCAGGATAATTTCGCTTTGCCGGATCTGCGCGGACGGCTGCCGATCCATCAGGGGAATGGTTTCGTTATAGCGGAATCGGGTGGTTTGGAGCAGGTGACACTGACGATACCGCAAATCCCGGCGCACAGCCACCCGCTGCTGGCCTCGGCGGATATCCCGACGGGCTCCAGCCCGGAGAATGCGCTGACGGGGCAGGCGGCGGCGAAGTTTTACCGCGCGGGCACGGCCGCAGCGGCGATGAACGCCGCGAGCATCACGCCCGTCGGCGGATCGCAGCCGCACAACAACATGCAGCCTTATCTTTGCGTGAGCTTCATCATCTCCCTCTACGGCATTTACCCCTCAACCTAATTTTTTATGGCTGACCCCTTCGTCGCGGAGATCCGCATTTTTCCTTTCAACTTTGCTCCGCGTGGCTGGGCCTTTTGTGATGGGCAGCTCCTGCCGATTTCACAAAACACCGCCCTCTTCTCCCTTCTGGGCACGACCTACGGCGGTGATGGCCGGAGCACTTTTGCTCTGCCGAACCTCCAGGGCCGTGCGCCGATGCACCCGGGGCAGGGTCCGGGCTTGTCTGTGCGTGATTTGGGAGAGACGGGCGGCTCGGAGTCGGAGACGCTGATTGAGAGTGAGATCCCCGCGCACAATCACACCCTCCAGGCGCAAGCCGTTGTCCTCGGCGGATCGGCCAATCCGGCGGGGAATACCCTGAACCGCGTGGCAAGTGGCAATCTGTATGCAAACACGAGCGCCAACCTGGTCTCGCTGTCCCCTCAGGCGCTGGCTCCTGCTGGAGCACACCAGCCGCACAACAACATGATGCCCTACCTGACGTGCTATTTTAACATCGCCATGCAGGGGGTGTTTCCGCCGCGGTCGTGAGTACTCTGCGGTCTGGCCGACTACTTCGCTTTTCTCGGGTTCCCGCCCCGTCCCACCTCAAATATGTCTTTTTTCACTTCTCGTCCCATGCGCATTCCTTCCATTTTTCTCATGCCAGGATACCTCAGTCTAGCTGTGGTCCTGGGAGTTCATCTGCTTATAACCGATGCTCTGGCCGAGCGTGATTCATTTCATCTCGGCTCTGGCAGGGATGGCGCA
>JBILVU010000179.1:0-10362 GCA_044370285.1 Prosthecobacter sp. | reverse complement strand
GATCGATGCGTTTCTGGCCGACACCTCGGAGCAGGCCTACGACCGCCTCGTGGATCGCCTTTTGAAATCCGAACGCTACGGCGAGCACATGGGCCGCTACTGGCTGGATGTGGCCCGCTATGCCGATACGCATGGCCTGCATCTCGACAACGAGCGCAGCATGTGGCCTTACCGCGACTGGGTGGTGCGTGCCTTCAATCAAAACCTCCCGTTTGATCAGTTCACGATCTGGCAGCTCGCGGGTGATCTCCTGCCGAATGCCACGACGGATCAGCAGATCGCGTCGGGCTTCAATCGCTGCAACGTCACCACCAGCGAAGGCGGCAGCATCAATGAAGAGTTCATCTACCGCTACGCCGTGGACCGCACGGATACCACCGTGGCCGTGTGGATGGGCCTCACCGCAGGCTGCGCCGTGTGTCATGATCACAAGTTTGATCCCATCACGCAGAAGGAATTTTATTCAATGTATGCCTTCTTCAACAGCACCGCTGATCCCGCAATGGATGGAAACATCCTCCTCACGCCGCCGACCCTTCGTTTGAGCACGCCGGAGCAGGCGAAGCAGCTCGCCAGCTACGACAAAGACATCACCACCACGCAGACCAAGCTCCGCGAAGCCATCGCGAAGCTCAACTACACCGATCCCGCCACGCTCACGCCTCCACCGCCCGTGCAGACGAGCGAGACGGTATGGTTTGAGGATGCTTTCCCCGTCGGAGCCAATCTCGGCGTCGCTGGCGAGCCGACGAAATTTGTCGCGAAAGAGGAAGGGCCGGTCTTCAGCGGCACCAAGGCCCTGAAACGCACCGCCAGCGGCGTGGCGCAGGATTTCTTCTCCGCCGGCGGCAGCTATCAAATCCCGCCGAACGGCAAAATCAGCGTGCAGTGCTATCTCGACCCGAAAAATCCGCCGAAGGCCGTCATGCTTCAATTTCACACCGCAGGCTGGAATCACCGCGCTGTGTGGGGCGAGGAAGGTGCGATTCCCTTTGGCCAGGTGCGCACCCCAGAACGAGTGCGTGTGGGCGTGCTGCCAGAAGCTGGCAAGTGGGTGAAGCTCGAAGTCGCCGCCGATAAGCTCGGCCTCAAACCGGGCATCAAAGTCACTGGTTATGCCTTCACGCAGTTTGGAGGCACGGTGTATTGGGATCACCTTGCGATGAGTTCCCGAGTCGATCCCGCCAAAGATCCGCAATGGTCGTGGAAGGTGTGGATCGAGAAGAACCAAGGTCGCCGCGTCGAAGGCCTGCCGAATGATCTGCAAACGCTCGTGCGCGGCAAAAAAGCCGCCGAATGGCCTGAAGCCGAGGTGAAGCGCCTGAAGGAGTGGTGGTTTGAAAACGAGTGCCAGAGCGCTCGTGAACTCGTCGATGGCGTGCGTGCCGAAAAGCTGGCGTTGGAGGCCAAAAAGAAGGCCTTGGAAGATCTCATCCCCGCCACCTTCATCATGGCGGATCTTCCGCAGTCGCGTGAGAGCTTCGTCATGGAACGCGGCCAGTATGACAAGCCGAAGGACAAGGTCTCCCACGGCACGCCAGCCGTTTTTCCACCTCTGCCAAAGCAGGAGAAATACTCCCGACTCGACCTCGCCAAGTGGCTCGTGAGCAAGGAGCATCCGCTCACCGCTCGCGTGCAGGTGAACCGCCTCTGGCAGCAGTTCTTTGGCATCGGTCTGGTAAAGACGAGCAACGACTTCGGCTCCCAGGGCGAGCCGCCGAGCCATCCCGAGCTGCTCGATTGGCTCTCCGTGACCTTCCGTGAGAGCGGCTGGGACATGAAGGGCTTCGTGAAGTTGCTGGTGACCTCGCATGCCTATCGGCAGAGCTCTGAGTTCGTAGTTCGGGCTTCAGCCCGTTCCTCAAGCTCCGCAGACGGGCTAAAGCCCGAACTACAAACCGACCCCGAAAACAGGCTACTCGCACGCGGGCCGCGTTTCCGCCTCGATGCGGAGGTGGTGCGGGATTCGGCGTTGTTTGTCAGCGGACTGCTAAATCCCAAAATCGGCGGCAAAGGCGTGAAGCCCTACCAGCCGGAGAATGTGTGGGAGCCGGTCGCCTTTGGCGGCAGCAACACCAAGAACTACATCCAGGATCACGGCGAGTCACTCTACCGCCGCAGCCTGTACACCTTCTGGAAGCGCACCGCGCCGCCGCCGAGCATGACCTCCTTTGATGCGCCGAACCGCGAAAGCTACTGCCTGCGCCGCGAGCGCAGCAACACCCCTCTCCAGGCGCTCACGCTCATGAATGACGTGCAGTTCTTCGAGGCCGCCCGCGCCTTTGCCCAGCAGGCCATGAAAGCCTCCGCCAGCATCGATGCCCGCATCACGCGACTCTTCCGCGCCGCCACCAGCCGTTTCCCCTCCGCCCAGGAGGCCGAGGTGATCCGCCAGACCTTCGACAAGCATCTCGCCGCGTATACCACGAAGCCCGAGGAGGCCAAAAAGGTCATCACCAACGGCGAATCGAAACCCGATGATAAACTCCCACCCACCGAACTCGCCGCGTGGACGATGATCGCGAACCTCGTGCTCAATCTCGACGAGGCGGTGACGAAGTAGAGCAGCGACTGCTCACTTCTTCGGCAGCTCCGTCTCGATCACCTCGCCGCCGCTGGGGATAACGAGGCCGTCACGCACCTGCTCAAAGCTGCGACCTTGAATGCTGGCGTGGATGTAGAGCTTCTGTTTGCGGGCTTTGAGGCGCTTGAGCACCTTGTCCATCATCTCGGGCGACACCTTGTCCTGAAAGTCGGCGAACCAGTAGATGGCATCGGCCTGCTCCACTTCCTTGCTCATGAGCGCCGTCCACGCGTAGGTGATGCCGCAGAAGTCGATGTACCAGGTGTTTTTGCGCTTCGACATCATCTCATAGATGTCTTTGAGCGGCATGGGCACGCTGGCGTCGTATTTGAGCTTTCGCCGGTCCTCCATGGGCATGTTCAGCGGCGTTTTGCCCTCCCAAATCTGCCAGTAGGTTTTGAAGTCCTCCTCCGTGGTGAGGATGGTTTTATCGAGCGCCTTGTTCTTCGGTGATTCCGGCGTGAGGCCGCAGCCGAAGTAGAGGACGAGGTTGCTACCGAATGCCACCTTATCGAGTTCCTTGGTCACGATGGGCAGGTAGCGGGTCATCGAGCGGGACACATCCATCACCACGGCGATCTTTTTCACGTCCTTCAGCTCCATGCCGAACATGAAGATCGGCTTGAAGGTCATGCCACCCATCCCGCCCATGCCGGTGCCACTGCCAAAGCCGCCTCCGCTTCCTCCACTGCCAAAGCCAGCGCTTCCCAGCTTTCCTCCGCCCATTATGCTGCCCATGTCCGGCAGAGCGATGGCATCCATCGGCATGTCCGGCAGCGTCACATCCGCCACGGCATTCACCACCACTCGCTGCATCGGCAGCACCTTGCTGATCTTCTGCCGCTGCTTGACCTGCACCTTCTCCGCAAGATCAGCACTAGCTTGTGCCCCCTGCTGCGTGCCGCCGCCGGGCAGGAAATCCACCTGCTTGGGCGTCATCTGCCTCACGATGAAATAGGAGGCCATGAAGAGCAAAATACCCGCGTGGAGCAGAAGGCTCAACGTCAGTGATCCCACGCCTATTTGCCGCCAGAGCCTCACGAAGCCGTTTGGACGACGTGAAGGCGATGAGGCCGCCACCGGCGGTGCAGCAGGCTCCTCCACCGCGATCGCGGCCACCGGGATGTCTTCGTCGTCTGGCATGGGAATCGGCTTTAACGCCGGGAAGACGGCCGCGTATCACTTTTCTTGGGATGTGCATCCCAGATAGCGCCCCGTGCGAAAACGCCCTTCCCAAAGAGCGTTCAAGTCGGTAGCCTCTACGCCCTCCAACCATGAAACGCCTCCTCACCGCCCTCTGCCTTTCATCTTTCATCTTTCATCCTTCAGCTTTGGCAGAGTCGCCGCTCCGCGTCTTTATCCGCGCTGGTAAAAAATCTCACGGCCCTGGTGCTCACGACTTCCCGCAGTTTTTGAAGGAATGGGTGCCGATGCTCAATGAACGCGGCACAAAGTGCGAGGGCGGCATGGAATTCCCCACCAAGGAGCAGCTCGACAAGACGGACGTGCTCATTCTTCACGCTCAAGAAGCCGGAAACATCAAGATCGGCGATGAGCGGAAGAATTTGATGGAGTTCCTCGCCCGTGGCGGCGGCGTGGTGACGATTCACGCGGCGGCGGTGTCGAAGGATCACGATTGGTTCAAGACCATCATCGGCGGCTCGTGGCACTTCGGGCAGACGAAGTGGCTGGAGGCCCCCATGAGCCTCTACTTCACCGATCACGACAACGCGATCACGAAGGACATCAGCAACTTCGACATCGACGACGAGATCTACTACGACATGGATTTGTTGCCCGAGGCCAAGATCCTCGCCGCCGCCTACACGCCGAACACGCCGCAGCTCAAAGGCGGCAACAAAGAAGCCCAAGCCCGCGCCGCCGAGGCCGTGGCGAAGAAGAAGGCCGTGAACATCTACGACATTCAGCCGCAGGTGTGGACCTATGAGAAGGAGAAGTATCGCGCCTTCACCTGCATCCCCGGCCATTACCATCGCAACTTCAGCCACAACGGCATCCGCACCCTCATCCTGCGCGGCATCGCTTGGGCCGGAAAGCGGGAGAACATCGACGAACTCTGCAAACCGGCCGAGCTGGGCGACGCGTTGCGCTACGTCGAGGGCGGCTGCCCGAGCCCGCAGGAGCTGCCGAAGGCGCTCGAAGTGCATCCCGAGTTCAATTTGAGCCTCGTCGCCTCCGAGCCGCTGATCAACAAGCCCATGAACATCGACTGGGATGAAAAAGGCCGCCTGTGGGTCGTCGAGACGCCGGAGTATCCGAACGGCCTCCGCCAGTCAAACGTGGACGCGTGGAAGGACAGCGGCGCCAACCAGCCCGGTCACTACGACCGCAAACCGCTCGATTGCGTCTCCATCCTCTCCGACACGAACGGCGACGGCGTCATGGACAAAAAAACCGTCTTTGCCGACGAGATCGAACTCGCCACCAGCAGCGTGTTTTACAAAAACGGCATCATCGTCTGCGCCGCGCCCGATGTGTGGTTCTTCGAGGACACGAACGGCGACGACAAGGCCGACAAGCGCACCAAGCTCTACACCAACCTCGGCAATCGCGACACCCACGCCGTCATCAACAACATGCGCTGGGGTCTCGATGGCTGGGTCTATGCCACACACGGCTACAGCAGCACCGACGACGTGAAATCCGGCGACGGCAGCAAGGGCTTCGGCCCCATCGGAGCCGGTGTCGTGCGCTTCAAGCCAGACGGATCCGCCTTCGAGCAATACGCCAGCCGCGGCGGCAACACCTGGGGCCTCGACATCACCAGCGACGGCCAGGTTTTCTACACACAGCCCACGAGCGGCAATCACTTCATCCATGTCGTGCTGCCGGAGTATGTGCTGGCCAAAGGCAAGCTGCCCGGCGTCATGGGCACGAACGGCATGCTTCCGAAAGAGCCGACCTATCCGGCCATGCATTGGGAACAGCAGGCCTATGTGCAGATCGACCAGGTCGGCAGCTACACCGCCGCCGCCGGTTGCGCCATCTATGAAGGCGGTGCCTGGCCCGCGAAGTGGAACTACGGCTACTTCACCACCGAGCCCACGCTCAATATCGTCAGCCACTTCATGGTCGAGCCCGATGGCGTCACCTACAAAGCCAAGCGCGAGCCCGGCCGCGAGCAGACCGAGTTCATCCGCAGCAAGAACCTGTGGTTCCGCCCCATCGAGAATCGCGTCGGTCCCGATGGAGCGCTCTACATCGTCGATTTCTGCAATCAGGCCGTCATTCACAACGACACCCGCGGCCCCACCCACGGCCCCGCCAACGCCGCCGTCCGTCCCGACCGCGACCACTACTACGGCCGCATCTGGAAGGTGCAGCACAAGGAAGCGAAGAAGGTGGAAGTGGTAAAGATGGATAAAGCGGACAAGGCGGGCGTGATCCAGACACTCCGCTCCGCTACTGACTCTCACACAAAGAAGCAGGCACTGCGTCTGCTGGCCGAAATCGACCCCAACACAAACTATGCGACTAACGATCGCTCCAAAAGCTCACTGCTAGAGATTGCTGGAGCTGCGAATAGTCCATTCGGTCCACCACCTGCCTCGGTTGCTAAGATTGTCTCGGACTTCGAAAAGGCATCCGATGATTGGACTCGTAGCGCACTGATCGCTGCCATCGCCAACCATCCGCAAGGCACGGGCCAAAACACGGCTATGGAAGCGATTGCCGAGTGTCTAACTCGAAAGAGCAATCCAGCACTGGAGTCATTTGTGGCTGCGATCTTGAAGGACGCCTTTTCTGCGAGAGCTGCTGTGAGTTCCTTGTTCCAGGTTTGTGCCAACGCTCATTCCGATGCCGACCCACTCAAGATTGTAATTCTAAAAGGCACTAAGCAGACGCTTGCGGAAGCTCCACTGCTCACTGCAGCCCTCACGGAAGCTTTGAAGAAACTTCTCGGCCAGCCTTCGCTCGCTGCGGCCACTCTGCCGCTTGTAACGAAGTGGGACAAAGGCGGTGTGCTCGCTGCCGAGGTCAAAGCGCAACTCGACAAGCTCAGCTCCACGCTTTCGGATAACGCCGCGCCGGTGGAAGCGCGTGTGAGCGCAGCGAGCGCCCTTGCCAGTGTGGGCTCCGAAGGCGCGACAGCGAAAGTGGTTGCGGCTTTAGCCGCATCTGGGGACTCCGAAACACTGCAATCAGGTCTGATCAATGCTCTGGAACAAAGTGGTCATGCGGAGGCACTCGTTCCCTCCATGATTCGGCTAAAGCCGAAGCCACTTTCCCAAGCCTTCGAAGCCATGCTCAAACGCCCCGAGGCCACCGGAGCCCTTCTCGATGCCGTGAAGGCTGGCAGCATCGACCGCGCGATTTTTGCCCCCGGCGATGTCGCACGTCTGCGCTCGCATCCGAACAAACAAATCGCCAAACGGGCGAACGACCTCTTCAAGGTCAACAATGCCGCGAAGGACGCCATCATCGCCAAACTCGTGCCGGAGGTCGAGAAGCCAGGCAATGCCGCGCAGGGCAAAATGCTCTTCACCGCCGCTTGCGCCATCTGCCACAAGCTGGGCGACATCGGCGTCGCCGTCGGCCCGCCGCTCGATGGCATGGGAGCGCATGGACCGGCCGAATTACTCATCCACATCGTCGATCCGAACCGCGAGGTCGATCCCAGCTTCTGGGCCTTCAACATCACCACGAAGAAGGGCGAAGTGCTCCAGGGCGTCGTCACCAGTGAAAACAGCGCCACCGTCACGCTCGCCACGCAGGTCGGCGTGCGCGAGATCGCGAAGAGCGACATCGACAAGCGCGAAAACACCCGCCGCAGCCTTATGCCAGAAGGTCTCGACGCCCTCGGCCCCGAGCCGCTGCGCGACATCCTCGCCTTCATCTGCGGCGATGCGATGAAGCAGTTCCGCATCCTCCACCTCGCCGACGCCTTCACCGCCGACAGCCGCGACGGCCTCTTCGCCAGCCCTGATCCTCGCGGAGGCCAGGTGAAGCTCACCAAATTCGGCAACGTGAAGGTCGAAGGCGTGCCCTTTTTCATCCAAGACCCCGCGAAAAGCTCCACCGGCGGCAATTTGATCGTGCTCAAAGGCGGCCCCGGCAAAGACAACCACTCACAAACTTTCCCCGCGAAGGCCGAGGTGGCCATCAACGTCGCCGCGAAGCGTCTGCAACTCCTCAGCGGCGTCTCCGGCTGGGGTTTCCCCGCCGTGCGTGACGAAGCGCCTGCGCTCAAAGCCACCGTCGTCTATGAAGGCGGTGAGAAGGAGGAATTCACCCTCCTCAACGGCATCCACTTCAGCGATTACATCCGCCCCGTCGAAGTCCCCGGCTCCAAAGGCATCGAAGGCCTCGCCGACGGCCAGGAGCCGCGCCTCCTCACGCTCGAACTCACGAAGAAAGCCGTCGCGAAGACGCTGATCCTCGAAAGCCCTGCGGGGAATAAGACACCGCCGGTCATCATCGCCGTCACGGCGGATATCGAAGGCAAAGGGCCGAAGGCTCCAAGTGATGCGGGCACTCCTGCCCGCAAAGGTGACGCTCCCAATGCGGGCAAGAGTGCCCGCACCACTCCCGAAACCGGCCCCAAAGAAGGCGGCAAAGGCGATGGCCCGCTCATTCCTGCCGCACCCGTGCAATGGGAAGCTGGTAAAACACGCGTCCTCGTCATCGGCGGCGGTTCCTCGCACAACTTCAAAGACTTCTTCGGCACCACCGATGTCGCCACGCTGAAAGCCGCCGGATTCACCGTCCACTACACCGAAGACCGCGACCAAGCCGCCGCCGAGCTGAAGAACGCCGACGCCGCCATCATCAGCGTGAACCGCAAATTCTTCGACACCGCCGCCTATCGCAAAGCCCTCTTCGATTTCGCCGCCGCAGGCAAAGGCATCGTCATGCTCCACCCCGGCACCTGGTATGGCTTCGCCGGCTGGCCGGAGATCAATCGCGACATCGTCGGCGGCGGTGCTCGCGGCCACGACAAGATCCATCCCTTCGACGTCAAAGCCCTCAAAGCCGACCATCCAGTGATGAAGGACGTGCCCGCCAGCTTCACCGTCGAAGACGAACTCTACTACGTGAACGCCGAGCCCGATAAGATCCCCGAAGGCACCGCCGCCATCGAAGTTCTCGCCGAAACGAGCAACAGCGACAAATACCAAAAGCCGCACCCCAGCGTCTGGATCACCAAGCACCCGAAAGCCCGCATCGTCGGCCTCGCCCTCGGCCATGACGCCCGCACGCATGATTTGAAGCCGTATCAGCAGCTCCTCGTCAACGCCGCAAAGTGGACGAGCGGGAAATGACAGCAGGCCGGATGTGTTCGGCGAAACGGACTCCGCCAACAGACCAACCCCCATCGCCGAACTATCCGGCTGGTTTGGGAGCAGGTGACATTCATAGCTGGCATTTTCTTCAATCACTCACTCTCGGACCCGCCCAATCTGTTCACTCTTGGCATCTCTTCATCAGCCCACCGAAGCCTTGCGAAGTCGCCGTAAAGCAAACAAACCACCCGCGCTTTCGGATATCCTCCTAGCCCCATCCTTCCGCTTCGGTCCAAATTTTTCCCGGTTCTGCCCGAAGATGCCCTCCACAAACTCTTTTCCGCCGATCACCAGACCGTCGCTGAAGTAACGCACACGGAGGCGCACCAGTTCCGCCGTCGTAAGCTTCCCCTTTGCCTCCAGCACCGCTTTCGACTCATCAGCACTGACGCCGCGCCGCACCACTTCCGAGTTGTCCGAGCTTCGCACCTCCACGGCATGGCTATAGAGCAGTTTGCGATATGCTTCGGCTCCTCCCGCCCTCTCCCACCCGTCCACCGGCTTCGCTGTCACCTTGCTCATCGCCCGCTGCGCTCGGCGGCTGCCACCCAGCGCCTCCGCATAGCCGCACCAGCGGTAGTCTTTCGGATCTTTCACCAGCCCAGCACGCACGGGGTTCAGATCAATGTAAGCCGCCATCGTGTGGAGCGGCTCGCCTTTGCCCTCCACCAACACGCTCTTGAAGCGGTCCATCCACAGCGTACCCTTACGCCCACGCCGCTTGTTGAACCACCGGCTGAAGCGCTCCTTCACCTCCTTCACATACAATGAGAGATCGCAGAAGCGTTTCTTGATCGCCTCCACCTTCTCTCCGGCCAGCTCGGTCATGCCGCGACGTCTCAGATCGTCCAGTTCGTCCTTCAGCAGTCCCACGAAGGTCTTGCTGTAGAGCGTGCGCAGGTGCTCCAACAGCCTTTGCTCCCCTTCCGCCCCGCAGCCACACCTCACGCCATGGCACCTCGACGAGCACATGGAAGTGATTGCTCATCACGCAGTAGGTCACGACCTTCACCCCGCAAAAATCGCCCATCTTCCAAAGCAGCCGGCGCAGCGCCTCTTTCTCCACATCATCAAAATGCACCTCCCCGCCGCAGGTGCGTGACATCGCATGGTAGCAATACGACTCCAGCGGCCCCTTCCCCACAATGCGCCGCCTGCCGCCGGACCAGGAACGCGCGGCAGGGTAAGGACCGGTTTTCGCGTCAATGACGCCGAGGGAATCTTGATCGGAAAGCGCCTGAGTACGAGGAGAAACCTTGGATTTCATGGGCGCGAAAAGATCCAAGGTGGTCGCAAAGTTAACAGCGATTCTGTATATAATGCCTGGCATCTTTTTTTTATCTTTTTCGGTTAGAGCATTTTAAATAATACTATAACCGCAAGAGGCAAAATAACCCATCGCATCCTTGGCTGTGATTTTTGAGAACGCTTTGCTGATGGCTGCATCGAGTTCTTCGGGTGTGCGTGCTTCAT
>JBILVU010000178.1:0-10416 GCA_044370285.1 Prosthecobacter sp. | reverse complement strand
AGAAGAAAATCAGCTCCTTCCAGATGTTTTACGATGCCCGCGAGCGCCTCCTGCCCTGGATCAAAGAATACTCGCCCTACGAACTCGTCACCCCAAGCGACCCGCCCGTCGGCCTCTACTACAGCACCCCGCCAAACCTCGGCCACGACGAAAAAGACCCCACCCACACCGCGAACTTCGGCGTGAAGCTCAAAGAACACTGCGACGCCCACCAAGTCCCCTGCGACCTCGTCTATCCCGGTGCCCCCAACGTGAAGCACGCCACCGACAACGACTACATCAAGGCTTACCTACGGCCTGAGTTGAAGTGAGGCCCAAAACGCTCCAATCGGAATAACCATGTCCCGAAACCTAACCCGCCGACATTTCCTGAAGCTCGCCTCTATGGCTCCTCTCGGAGCAGTCACAGCCCACGCAGCCTACTCGCCGCTCCCGAGTACGGGCAAAGCACGCTTCACGCCGACGCTGAATGCATATTCGTTCCTCGAACAGCTCAATGCCAACATCGCCAATCCCAAGACGGGCATCGACCTCTTTGGCGTGTGCGATTTCTGCGTGAAGCATGACATCGAGGCCGTGGATCTCACCGGCTACTTCTTCCCCGGTTATCCGAAAGCACCGACGGACGACTACATCGCTCGCATCAAGCGTTACACGCATGATCGCGGCATCACGATCAGCGGCACGGGCGTGAAGAACGACTTCGCCACGGCGGACAAGGCCGTGCGTGCCGAGGGCGTGGCTTTGACGAAGTTGTGGATTGAGGTCGCGGCGCGGCTCGGTGCGCCGGTGGTGCGTGTGTTTGCCGGTCCGCAGCAAAAGAACGCGAAGGACTGGCAGGGCGCCGCTGGTGGTGCCTCACGTGACGAGGTGGAGAAGTGGATGGCCGAGGCGCTACGCGAGTGCGCGGAGCATGGCGAGAAACATGGCGTCATCGTCGCCGTGCAGAATCATGGCGACTTCCTTAGCACTGGCCCGGAGCACGTCAGCCTGCTGAAGCGCGTCGATCATGCCTGGTGCGGTGCGCTCGTGGACACCGGCAAATACTTCACGGCTGATCCGTATAACGACATCGCGATGATGGTGCCGCACGCGGTGAACTGGCAGATCAAGGAAACGCTTGGCAGCAGCCTCAAAACACCGCCCGCTGACTTCAAGAAGCTCGCGAAGATCATTCACGATGGCGGCTATCGAGGCTTCGTGCCCATCGAAACGCTCGCCATGGGTCGCAAGGACTACGATCCCGCCGCCGAAGTCGTCAAAGTGCTCACGGTAATGCGTGCGGCGATTGCGGAGTTGAAGTGACACGCCGTTTCCCCATCCTCTTCCAACCATGAAACTTATCGTCTTGTTCCTTGCGGCTCTCGTTGGCCCGATCTTTGCCGCCGAACCCATCCGTGTGCTCGTTTGGGACGAGCAGCAGCCGCAGCAAAAAGAGGGCTACAGTGAAAAATTCCTCGGCGAGACCATCGCCGCGCATCTGGTGAAGCTGCCGGGGCTCTCGGTGAAGACGGCGAAGATCGACGAGGCAGATCAAGGCCTTTCCGATGCCACGCTGGATGCCACCGATGTGCTCATCTTCTGGTGTCATCGCCGCGTGAAGGATCAGGACGATGCCCGCATTGAGGCCGTCGTGAAGCGTGTGATGGAGGGGAAAATGGGTTTCATCGGGCTGCACTCCACGCATTGGGGCAAGCCCTTCGTGCGGCTCATGCAGGAGCGGGCCAAGACGGATGCGGTCCAGGCTTTGCCCGAAGCCGAGCGTGCCACGGCGAAGTGGAATTTCCTCAATGACGCACCTTATTACAAGGGCGTCGGCCGTGCCGCCCGCGTCACGCCCTTTGTCGAGAAGGGCGTGGGCGACGTGTGGAAGCTCACCCTGCCAGCCTGCGTCTTCCCCGTGTATCGCAACGACGGCATGCCCTCGCACGTCACCACGCTGCTGCCGCAGCATCCCATCGCCGCTGGTTTGCCCTCGCAGTGGGACATCCCGCAAACGGAGATGTATGGCGAGCCCTTCCACGTGCCTCCGCCCGACGAGGTCGTGTTAGAGGAAAAGTGGGACAAGGGCGAGCACTTCCGCAGCGGCTGCGTGTGGCAGGTCGGCAAGGGTCGCGTTTTCTACTTCCGTCCCGGCCACGAGACCTATGGCATCTTCCAGCAAGCCGAGACGCAGCGCGTGCTGGAGAATGCGGTGCGGTGGCTGGGAGGTGCGGTGAAATGATCTCATTGCACGTCGTTGCATTGCCGTTGGCGAAGATCACTCAGCGGCGTTGTATGTTGCCGCTTATGTCACGCTGCTTGTTTCTGATCTCGCTCATTCTTTTCACCTCGCTCACACTCGCGGCTGAGCCATCCGCTTTGGACTGGATGCCGCAGGTGGAGGATGGTACGGCGCTGTGGTGGGTGGATGGGCCGCCGAGGATGTTTGGGAGTGAGGCGCGGACGAAGGAGGAGATCCTCAGCTTCCAATTTGGGAAGCAGACGATGCGCTTCGACACGCGGCGCGTGCGGCCGGTGGAAGGCGAGTGGGAGTGTGCGGTGATCGCGGAGGGGCGGCGCTTTGTTTGCAATGGGCACACGCAGCCATCGGACGAGTGGCAGCAGCCGGTGCGCTTCGTGGAGAGCGGGCGCTTTTTTCAGCGGGTGGTGATCGAGGGGCTGACGTTTGCGGATGCGGAGGGAAACGCCTTCAATGGCACGGCGCGGCTAGAGATCAGCGTGTGGCCGGATCGGCTGGCGTTTCGTCTGGAGAGCGAAAGCGATGCGGTGATGGAGCTGCGGCATGGTGAGAAGAAGGTGAGCGGCAGCCGCAGCGTTTTGCTGGAGGTGCTCGCGGGCGCTTCGAAGGCCGTGGTGGAGTCGGAGTTGGTGGTGACGCGGGATGAGATACTCGGTTGTCATCGGCTGGCGCTGCCGGAGGAGCGGTGGAGCAATGCGGGCGGAACGTATTACCCGGAGGAGCATTTGGATCGCATCGACCGCTGGCGTGTGACGCTGCGCAATGATGCCGATGAGCCCACGGTGGCGCGGTTGATGTTCACGCAGGAGAAGCATCTGCCGATCACGGGCTTCACGCCGATGCTGTGCGAGCCGGATGGCACGCCGACGGGCATTCCGGTGCAGCTTTCAAAGAATTGGCACATCCGCGCGGAGAAGGGACGCCTGCCGCATGACGGGTCGTGGTTTCATGGGTTTGCCTATGTGCGAGTGCCGGCGAAGTCGCAGCGCGAGCTTGTTTTTCAGATGGTGCATGCGCGTTACGGCGGCGTGTGCGCGGCATCACATGCGCAGCTCTGCCTCATCGGATGGGGACATAATCAGTTTTGGGATCAGGCGGCGGTGGGCAGCTTTGGCGAGAGCATCTGCTTCGAGCCGGGACGCGTGCAGCGGCGTTGTTTCATCACGGATGTGCGTCCACTCATGACCTTGCCCGTCGAGCCAAACACGAAACGCTGGGGCTGGGCCGAGAACTGCGGTGGCGGCGATTTTCTCATGTGGAAGGACGCGCAGGGTCGCTATCAGGAGATGAAGGGCACGCGCACGGAGTATCGAGCGCATGGCCCATGCCTCACCAATGTGAGCTACAGCGAGGAATCAAGCGGCGGCGAGATCGCGGCACGCATGGATGTGTCCGTGCCCGCGGCGAACGATCATCTGCGCACCTTTCTGCGGCTGCGCTACGACGTGCGAAAGCCGGTGAGCTGGCAAAGGCTCGCGTTCTTCCAGCTCGGCGCGGATTTTTACAACGACGTGCCCGCGCGCCGCGTGGCCATCGGCGATGTCACTGGCCTGCGCGAGGAATGGGAGCCGCGACGTGCGAAGGACGAGTATGATCGTGCCACCTTGCCGCTAGCAGGCGAGGGCGCGTGGCTCTCCGTGCATGGCGTGGAGCGTGCCGTGCTGAAAAAAGGCCACGCTGCCGCGACTCGCGGCTTCATCGTGCGCTCGTGGCGTGCGGTGCTCGGAGGCAAACCCGCCGCGCCGCATCTCGCGACGTTTTGCACCGAGTGGGGCAAGAACAATCACCGCACCGCCGTCGAGCTCGCGCCTCCGCCTGGCATCAGCGAGTTGCAGCCCGGTGATTTCGTCGAGGCGGAGCTGGAACTCGTCATCTTCCCCGCCGATGCCGCCGCTTACTACGGCCCGGATGCCAAGCTGCGCGACATGCTCGCCCGCGATGCCGACACATGGCGTCCCGTGCATCGCGAGGCCCAAGGCAATGCGCTGACAACCATCGCAAAACGCGGCGAGATCACCAAAAGCTATCCGCTGGTCGTCGCGGTCGATGAAGAGCAGCATGCGCAAGTCATCGTGAAAGGCGGCCTCGGGCATCTGCCGGTCACTTTTGCCGAGTTGAAGTCACCGAAAGGCCATCGCGTGCTCGTAAACGGCCAGCCGGTCACGTCTTGGCAGACGAATTGGGAAGCGGTGACGCAACGCTGGCAACTTGTCTGCAATGTGGCTGCGGGCGAAGATCGCGAGACGGAGATCGTATTGGACCCTGTGAATGAATGATCTGCCCGAATTAACCTGAAGGTAGGCAAAAGAATGGGGGCAGGAGAATGATCGGATCCATTCTTCTGCCCCCATTCTCCTGCCTAAACTGAAGACGGAATCTCCACGCATCGTTAACTCTGCATCCTACCATGAACCGCTTCACCTTCCTCATCGCCACTGCTTTCGCTTTCCACACCTTCGCGGCCGAAACGCCGGTCGAGACAGATCCGCGGCTGCATTCCGATGGCAAAGGCTGGAAGCTCAATCAGGCGACAATCAAAGACCCGAAGCGTCCGCGTGTGCTGCTCATCGGCGACTCGATCCTGAGCGGTTACATGGCGCATGCGATCAAAAAGCTCGACGGCAAGGCCTACGTCGATGCCTGGGTGAACCCCTACAACCAGTCCGAGCATCTCAACACGAAAATCCTGCCCGAGGTGCTCGCGAAAGGTCCTTATGATGTGATCCATTTCAACATGGGCCTGCACGGCTGGCAGGAGGACCGTATCAAGCCGGGCACCTTTGAACCGCTGACCAAGGGCTACGTCGAGGCGATCCGCGCGAAGCTGCCGAACGCCAAGCTCATCTGGGCCAGCAGCACGCCGGTGATGCTCGGAGGCGATGTCAAAACGCTCGATCCCGTCATCAACGGCACCATCATCGACCACAACCGCATGGCCGCAAAGGTCATGGCCGAGTGCGGCGTGCCGGTGAGCGACTTTTACGCTCTGCTCGTGGACAAGCTCGACCTCGCCCGCGGCGGCAAAGACAAGTTCCACTGGAATGGCCCCGCCTATCAGATCCTCGGCGATAAATGCGTCGAAGAGGTGCTGAAGGCGCTGCCGACGAAGTGACGAGTGTGGTTGAGTTCTCTGGACTCATTTGAGCAGTCGAGACGACTGCACCACATTGCCTACGCCCTCATCACCCATTCACTCCACATGCACTCGAAGGCCGCTCTCATCTTCACCGCCACCTTGTTGCTGGCAGCATTCGCCTCATCACGGGCCGAAACTCCCGTCTCGACCACGACGAAGCTCGATGTGACCTACAAAACGACCGAGCAAGGCCCGCTGAAGCTCGATCTGCATTATCCAGCCGCGCCGAAGGCCGGAGCGAAGGTTCCGCTGGTGCTTTTCACTCATGGCGGAGGCTGGGCGGCGGGAACGAAAACGATTGAGCGCGGCGTGAGGCTCATGGGCGTGAAGGCGCTGAATGCGCAGGGCTTCTGCGTGGCCTCCGTGGACTACCGCTTATGCACGGCAGGCGGAAACATCACCGTCCGCGATTGCGTGACCGATGCGAAGGACGCGTTGCGCTTCCTCGCGAAGAACGCCATGCCGTTCTCGCTAGATGCCGAGCGCATCTTCACCTGGGGAGATTCCGCAGGCGGACACCTCGCGCAGATGCTGCTGCTATCGCCACCCGAGTCATTCCCTGGCGATCCAACACTCGCAGACGCAAAGTATCGGCTCATCGCCGGCGTGTCTTGGTATGGGCCGTGTGATTTTGAGAAGATCGACCTTTTCACTCCGCCCGGCGGCAGCGAAGTGCGAGATCGTTTCGGCTCCCGCATCCTCAAAGCGGACGCGGACGAGAAGACCAAGCTCGCCGCCTATCGCGAGGTCAGCCCGGTGAACTACCTCCGCCCAAACAGCCCGCCACTCCTCATGATGCAGGGCGACCAAGACCCCACGATCCCCGTGCAGCATGCGCATTACATGAAGGAACGCGGCGATGCGGCCAAAGCACCCGTGGAAGTATTAATCATCCAAAACTCAGGCCACAACTGGCGCGAGGTCGGCGGAGCATTGCGTCCATCGCTCGACGAAATCATGACGAAGACGGCAGACTTCATGAAACAGCAGCTTGATCATGGCATATCTCGCTGAACCACTCCGTGAGGCTTTTCATGATCAATACGCGTCACCATCGCCGGAGGCTGCCGGGCCTTGTTAGACGGCTGCTCTTCACTCACGTTCCTCCAGGGATGGTTCACACGAGCCGCTCTCGCATCGCGCGGGCGACGGCGGCGGCGCGGCTGTGGACGCCGAGTTTGCCGAAGAGATTGCGGGTGTGGGTGTCGGCGGTGTGGATGCTGATGCCGAGGCGGGCGGCGATTTCTTTGGCGGTGAGGCCATCGACCATGTGGCGGAGGAGGTCGTGCTCACGGGGAGTGAGGGTGACGGCGGAGGCGGCGGGCTGGGTGAGGCGGGAGAGGAGCTTCACGACGCTGGAGGCGACATGCGGGGACATGGGCGAGCCGCCGTGGGAGGCTTCGAGGATGGCTTCGACGATCTCTTCCGGTGTGGCGGTCTTTAAAAGATAGCCGCTGGCTCCGGCGCTGATGGCCTGGCTGATCTTGGTCTCGTCTTCAAAGACGGTGAGGATGACGATGCGGCAGTCGGGGGCGTGCTGGTGGATGTCGCGAATGACTTCGAGCCCGCTGCGGCCGGGCAGGCCGACATCGAGGAGGATGACCTGGGGTTTTTCATCGCTCACGGGCAGCGCGGCGAGCATGGCCTCGGCATTGGCAAAGGCACGCGATGGGGCGAGGCCGCGTTTGGGCGTGCAAAGGCGTTCGAGGCTGCGGCGGAAGGCGTCGTGATCCTCGACAAACCAGACGCGGATGAGATCGGCCGGGGTCATGTGGGCAAGGTGAGAGTGATGCGGGTGCCCTGACCTGGCTGGCTGTGGATGACCAGATCGGCATGCAAGGTGGTGGCTCGTTCACGGAGATTGGAAAGGCCGTGACCGGAGGATTGGTTGCTGGGGTCGAAGCCGAGGCCGTCATCGCTGATCTGCACGGTCATGCGGCCCTGGTTTTGCTGAACGTGAAGGCTGACATGGCTGGCGCGGGCGTGACTGGCGACGTTGTGCAGCACTTCTTTGATGAAGAGATACAGCTCGCGACGGATTTCGAGGCTGGGGCTGCTGGCATCGAGCTGGATGTCCATTTTGACACCGCGCAGCAGACGCCGCGCGAGGCCGTGCACGACGGCGCTCCACTCCTCGGACTCGCGGCGTCCACGCGGGCTGATGAGGCGGACCATGTCGCGCATGGAGTCGGCGCTTTCGCGGGCGATGGTTTGCACTTCGACGAGGTCGGCGCGCATGCTTTCGGGCGTGGCGTCGTCCTGGGAGGCGTAGGCGGAGATGAGGGCGATGCTGCCGAGATTGGAGCCGATCTCGTCGTGCAAATCGCGGGCGAGGCGCTCGCGGAGGCGCTCGGCATCGCGGCGACGCACGCGGTGCTGATGCACGAGGCCCCAGAGCAGTCCGGCCACCAAGAGTCCACCGGCGGCGATGCTACCATTCACGACTTGATCCTGGCTGCGGGCTCGCAGGGCGGCGAGTTTGGCCGTGAGGTCGGTGTGCTCGCGCTGCAAGGACTTGCGGTGCTGGAGTTGAGCGAGCCAGTCGGGCAGAGGAAGCAAGGGCCCTTCATTAGAGCTGCCATCGGTGAGAGCGGCGGGGCTGTAGGTGGGATCATCGAGCTGGTCGCTGGCGATCACTTGGGCATGCAGCGCGACGTTTTCGCCTCCGGCAAAGGCCATGATCTCGGATAGGGCGAGGAGGAAATCACCGGATCGCTCCCACAGCGAGAAGGTGGTGAGGCGGATGGCACGCACGGGTTGCTTGCGCAGCGGAAAGCTGGCGAGATTGACGGCAGGCGTGGTGAAGGAGCGGGATTCGAAATCGGCGATGACAGTGGGCTGGCTGAAGTCCTCGCGAGTCGAGACTTCGAGCCGGAAACGATGTGGGAAGCCGTAGGCGCTCCAGCTTGGCATCTCACGACGCGGCATGGGCACGAGGGTGATTTCGTCGAGTTCGGCGATGCGCGGAAGGAGCACGGTGACTTGCTTCGGAGCGGTGCCGGTGCTGGCCAGAGAGCTGTGAAAGCCTTTCACCGCTGGCGTGCCGGGCGCGACGGGCAGCCCGAGCGGCGTGATGTGATCGGTGAGGTTCTCGACGCTCCAGGCGAGTGGCTGCTGGCGGCTGTTGGAAGCGGAGCCGGTGGCTTGCAGGGCCACGTTTCGTTTTCCGGAGAAGACCATCAGCTCGGAGAGGGCAAAGACGCAGAGTTCATTTCTTTGCCAGGGTTTCGTGGCGGTGACGCGGATGCTGACGGCCTTCACGGGCGTGAAGCGTTGCAAGACGGGATAGCCATCGGGATTCGGCAAATCGTCTGCGGACTGGTAGGCGGACTGGTAGGCGGTCTGGGTGCGGCCGGCGGCATCGGTGACCTCGATGCGGTGCCGCAGGGGAAAGCCAAAACTGGTGCCGCGGCCATCATCGCGGACGACGGGCACGGGGATGAGCGCCAAGGCATCCACGAGGGTCTCCTCCGGCAATGTCAGCTCCACCCACAGCGGCTCGCCATCGCCCACGCGGCTGCTTTGAAAGCCCCGGCGGCTGGAGGTGTGCGCCATGCTGGGCTCTGGCAGGGTGCGCAGCTCCTCCTCGATGCTGGCGAGGCGCTGGCGCAGGCTCTGAAGCTCCGCTCGCGACCAAAACGCGATCTGCTCTGCCCACGGTGCGGTGGACTGGGCAAAGAGGCTGACGGCGAGCAAAAGGGGAGCTTTCACGAATGGACGAGGCCGGAAGGTTCCGAGCCAGCGGTGCGAGAACATAGCAGTTTCACGCGAGCTGCCTACCTCCCGTATTTTCGTGAGGGGGCAAAGATCGTCCGTTACGGCAGTATGATTGCTTTCCCATGATGAAGCGTTTCCGACCTCTGCCTCTGGCCCTCTGTGTGATGGCTGGATTGCTCGTTTTGATGCTGCTGTGGCGCGGTGAGACGACTCCGATGCCGGAAAAGGCTGAAAAGGCCAAAAACGCGGCTGCGAACGTGCCGGCAGCGATTTTGGCGAAAGGTGACGCAAAGCAGCGATTGGCCTCCGCGGCCTCCGGAAGGCTGAAACGGCCGCTGACGGGCCTTTCGGATGTGAAGCTGCCGGAGCGTATCGAGCGGCTCTGGGCTTCGCCGGTGCAGGAGACGGCGTTTGAGGAGTTTCGGCGTTGGACGGAGACTTTGACTGCGGCAGACGTGGATTTGGAAAAGGGCATTGAACTGGCTCGTCAGCGGCGGGCTGAGTTGCTGGACCTCATCGATCAAAATCCAAAGCGGGCGCTGGAGCTGGCGGTGCCGATGGCGGTGCGGCGGGGATTGCCTGCGGAGGTGGTGGCGCTGCTGGAGGAGCCGGTGAGTGCTCGCGGGGACTTGCTGGTGCAGGCGACGACGTCTGATGCTGGAAGCTGCGCGATCACTCGCGTGGCGACGCTGCGCGATGGACGGGTGTTTGATGCCTACACGTATGGTCGTCGTAGCGCGATGCCGACGCGGGATGGCATTGGCATTCATGGCGTGGCGCTGGATGGCAAACTGGCGATGGCGGACCTGCCGGGACGTGTTTTGGAGAAGGCGGAGATCGCGGCGAGAGTGGCGGCGGGCTTGCCGATGGAGAACGGCTTTCCACAAAGTGATGGCGGTGCCGATGTGGTGGTCGCCTGGGATGATCAGCGGGTGACTCGATACGAGGATGAAGCTCAAGCGATCGCGGCTTTGATTTACGAAGAGGCTGAAGAGCAGTTCGCCGAGCCTGCACCGACCTCGGATCTGGATGGCGTGATCGCGGCGAGTCCGTGGACGGAGGGACAAAAGACGCTGCTGATCATCCGCGTGGATTTCCCGGATTATCAAGGGCAGGTGGTCAGTGATGCCACGCTGCAGCAGCTCATCGCGGACATGAACACGGTCTATACCGACATGTCTTCGGGAAAGGCTTCTTATGCGCTGCTGGGGCAGGGTTCGGCCATCACACCGACGGTGCGGATGCCAAACAGCTCATCCACCTACGCTAGTCACACGAAGCTGGCCCGCGTGCTCACGGATGCACGAGCTGCCGCAAATGC
>JBILVU010000177.1:0-10466 GCA_044370285.1 Prosthecobacter sp. | reverse complement strand
CTCTGGCTGCCCGGCACCGATCACGCCGGCATCGCCACGCAAAACGTCGTCGAGAAGACGCTGAAAAAGCAGGGCGTCATCAAGCACCGCGACGATCTGGGCCGCGAGGGCCTCGTCGCAAAGATCTGGGAGTGGAAGGAGAAGCACGGCGGCATCATCATCGAGCAGCTCAAGAAGCTCGGTGCCTCCTGCGACTGGAGCCGCGAGCGCTTCACCTTTGACGACGACTACAACGCCTGCGTCATGCGCGTGTTCGTCGATCTCTACAAAAAAGGCCTCATCTACCGTGGCAAGCGCATGGTGAACTGGTGCCCGTCCTCCCTCACCGCGCTCAGCGATGAGGAGGTCGTCATGAAGGCGCAAAACGCCATCATGTATCACTTCAAAGTCGAGGTCGTCGAGGAACCCGGCACCTGGCTCACCATCGCCACCACTCGCCCCGAAGTGATCCCCGGCGACCAGGCCATCGCCGTGAATCCGAAGGACGAGCGCTATGCGCATCTCATCGGCAAACACGTGCGCCGTCCGCTGCCGGTCGAAGACCAGGCGCTGCTGCCGATCATCGCCGATGAGCATGTCGATTTCACCTTCGGCACCGGCGTGTTGAAAGTCACACCCGCGCATGACAAGGCCGACTTTGAGATCGCGCAGCGTCACAACCTGCCTGCGGTCGATGTCATGCATCCGAACGGCGTGCTCAACGAACTCGCTGGCAAGGACCTCGCCGGCATGGAGCGTTTCGCCGCCCGCAAACGCGCTGCCGAGCTGCTCGCGGAAATCGGCAGCCTCGTCAAAGAGGAGCCCTATCAGAACAACCTCGGCTACTCCGAGCGTGCCGACGTGCCCATTGAGAGCCGCCTGAGCGAGCAGTGGTTCCTCAAATACCCGAGCGTGAAGGAAAGCCAGGCCGTCGTGGCCAATGGCGAGATGAAATTCCACCCCGACCGCTGGGCGAAGGTCTATGACCACTGGATGACCGGCCTTCAGGATTGGTGCATCAGCCGCCAAGTCTGGTGGGGGCATCGGATTCCGGTGTGGAGTATTCGTTTCGACAAAGACAGTTTCCGAAACAATCGGGCCTTGATGCTCATGGTTGAGTGTTACTGCCAGTTCACCGATCAGCAGCCGCCTGATGGAAAAACGGAGATTCATACAGACCCAGAACCATGGCCTGAAGTTGGTGCCAATGGCGTCTTAGTTTTTCAGGATCGGACTTACCACATGTTGCGAGTTGGCGACTCAGATCAGTTTGAGTTCAGAGTGCTAAGCCATGATGCATCTATAGGCGTTGAGCTTGAAGCCGCAGGCTTCACCCAAGACCCCGACGTCCTCGACACGTGGTTCAGCTCCTGGCTGTGGCCCTTCGCCACGATGGGATGGCCGGAGAAGACTTCCACGTTGAAGGCCTTCTACCCCACGACCGATCTCGTCACGGGCCCGGACATCATCTTCTTCTGGGTCGCCCGCATGATCATGGCGGGCTTCGAGTGGATGGGTGAGCTGCCGTTCAAGAACGTGTATTTCACCGGCATCATCCGCGACAAGCAGGGCCGCAAAATGTCCAAATCGCTCGGCAATTCGCCCGATCCGCTGGAGCTGATCGCCAGCTACAGCGCGGATGCGTTGCGCTTCGGCATCATGCGCAGCGCCCCGCTCGGCCAGGACATCTGCTTCGACGAAAAGAACGTCGAGCTCGGCCGCAACTTCTGCACCAAGCTCTGGAACGCCGCCCGGTTCAGGCAGATGCAAAGTACCTCGCCTCTCCGAGGCGAAGGTTCCGAGAGCCGCCTCGGAGAGGCGGTGTACAGCACCGAAGCCGAGATCAATCCCACTCTCCTCAGCAGCGACGACAAATGGATCCTCCTGCGCCTGAACACCGCCATTGCCGAAGTCAGCACCGCTTTGGAAGAATACCGCTTCAGCGACGCCACCGCCACGCTCTACCGCTTCTTCTGGAGCGAATACTGCGACTGGTACATCGAGGCCAGCAAAGCCGTGCTGCAAGGCAGCGATGAGAAGCGCAAAGCCAACACCCTCGCCGTCATCGACTTCGTGCTTGGCCACACGCTGCGTCTGTTCCATCCCTTCATGCCCTTCATCACCGAAGAGCTCTGGCACGGCATGGGCTTCAACACCGACCTTCCCGAAAACCAAGGCGGCAAGAGCATCATGTTCGCCATTTGGCCGAAGCCGCTCGACGCGGACGAACTCGCCCACTTCGGCATCCTTCCCGAAGACGAGCAGGCCGCGAACGACAAGTACAAGGCCGTCGAGCTTGGTCGCGGATTGAAGAGCACCTTCAACATCAACAAGAAGGTGCGTTTCGTGCTCAAACCGGCCTCTGAGCTGCCCGCGCACGAAATCGAGGTCCTGCGCATCCTTCTCAATGCGGAGCCACTCGATGTCGATGCGGCCTACCAGCCGAAAAAAGGCACTCCCGCGGCTTTGACGCCTCTCGGCGAGCTTTTCCTGCCTCTCGACGGTTTGATCGATGTGGAGGCCGAAACGGCCCGTGTCGGCAAAGAAGTGTCCAAAGTCGAATCCGAGCTCGAAAAGGTCACCGCCAAGCTCGCCGACACCAACTTCACCTCCAAAGTCCCGCAGAAGGTGCTCGACGAGCATCAGCAGCGAAAGACCGACTGGGAAGAGAAGCTCGCGAAGCTCAAAGTGATGCTCGAAGCGTTGGGATGAGCGATTCCAATTGGGCGAAGCAAAGTAGTCCTCTCGCTCCGCGAGAGGAACGGGGCGCGTGGCAACCTCCACGCGTGACCGGCATCTGACAGCGTGGTGGTGATCGAAAGCGTTTCGCTCATCTCGCGGAGCGAGATGGCTACCATGCTGACGCCTTCATCGTTGGCGTGAGATCACTTCGCTCCGACAAACTCTTCGCGGGTCAATTTGCCATCGCTGTTCATATCGAAGGCTTGGAAGCGCTTTGGGGCGTCGTCCTTCTTCGCGAGGCCGTTGGTGTATTCTTCGAGGGTGAGGATGCCGTCGCTGTTTTTGTCCCAGCGTTGGAAAGCGGCGGAGCGGTCCACGGTGGGCGCTTTTTTAGGCGCGGCGACCGGTGGGCGGCCACCGGATTGCACAAAGGGTGTGGGGAGGGTTTGGCGCCAGGCGTCGAGCTTGGCTTTGAGCTTGGTGACGACATTGGGCTGCTTGTCCGCGAGGTTCTGCTGCTGCTCGCGGTCGGTGATGACGTTGTAGAGCTCGATACGGGCGAATTTTTCGTCGTGGAGCAAAACGTGGTCGCCATCGCGGATGGCGTGGGTGGGCCAATCGGCTTCCTGGGAATGCGGACCACGCCATTCCCAGAAGACGGGGGCTTCGCGGGCGAAGGGCTGGCCTTTCAGCGCGGCGAGGACGTTGAGGCCATCGCTTTGATAACCGGCGGGTACTTTCACCTCAAGCGCGGCGAGGATCGTGGGCATGACATCGACGCCAGCGAGCACGCTGGTCTTGTCCACGCGGCCTGCGGGCACCACACCGGGCCAGCGAACGATGAAGGGCACGTTCACGCCACCGAGATAGAGGCTGCGCTTGCGTCCGCGAAGGCCGCCGGTGGTGCCGACGCTGTGATAAAACTTTTCGCCGGGCTTGGCGTGCGAGTTTTCGGGGCCGTTGTCGCTGGAGAAGAAGACGAGCGTGTTGTCGGCGAGCTTGAGTTCATCGAGCAGAGCAAGCACGCGGCCGATTTGTTTGTCGGCACGCGTGACGGCTGAGTAGTAGGTGCGCTGCGGCTCGGCGGTATCGGGGTATTCTTTTTTGTCCTCGTCGGAGGCGGCGACGAGGTGATGCGTCTCATGCATCCAGAGGTTGAGGTAGAAGGGTTGATTCTTTGCCTCGCGGATGAAACGCAGCGCGTTCTCCGTGGCGGCGGTGGTTTGGTAAATGGGGCCTTCTTTAGCGGGCACGTTGGCGAGGCTGGTGCCTTCAAACACATCGCGACCTGGGCCGACCCACACAGCGGCATCGTCGTAGCCGTATTCGGCGGGTAGCGGGGCTTTCATGCTCTTCTCCTGGCCGCTGAGATGCCATTTGCCGTAGTGCGCGGTGGCGTAGCCCGCCTCATGCAGCACTCGCGGCAGCAGCGGTGCCTTTGGATCAAGCCAGTCCGGCATGCCGCGAGCGACATTCTCCGCATGACCCGCGAAGTGCTGATGCACGCCATGCCGCGCCGGATACTGCCCAGTGACGATGGCCGTGCGGCTGGGCGAGCACACTGGATTGCACACCGTGAACTGATGGAAGTCGGTGCCCTCGCGGGCGAGCCGGTCGAGGTTCGGCGTCTTCAAATGCGGATGCCCGTGGCAGGCGAGATCGCCAAACCCCCAGTCGTCGGCGTAGATGAAGAGGATGTTCGGCTGCGCCGAAAATGACGAAACCAGAATGAGGAATGAGGAAAAGATGACGGCGATGGCACGCATAGGAAGGCGTTGGCGGAAACGTGTATGGCACCGGGATTGATCGGAAAAGTTGGGTGCGGACAAGGCGGCGGACTTTCGGGGGCATGTCGGCTTTTTGGTGCCTCCATGATGTCTTCTGTGATGAAAACGCTTTGTTTCGCCCTGCTTCCCGTGGGCATGCTGCTGGCTCAAACGCCTGCCTTTCCAGGTGCGGAGGGATTTTCGCGGGCGGTGTGGCGACGCAGGTGACGGCCAACAAGCTCACCATCGCGAGGCAGAAAGCACCTGGAGTTGCTGACGCCGTGACCTTTTCAAGGCTACTGCTTCTCAGGGAATGGTTTTGAAGAGGTTTCGAGGTAGATTTTCACGCTGCCAAGTTCTTCTATTTTGTCGCCAGGCCCGTTGGGATTTGTTTGAAAACGGTAATCGAAAGTGACGGTGCCATTATCTAGCGAGGTTCTCTCTCCGTTTAGCCTTGTGCCGTCAAAATCATAAATCGATTGGCGGCTCGCAGCACCACCCGTACTATTTATCTCGACGTTCAGCCGCTGAAATGTGGATGTGTTCGGCTTTCGCACCGTAAAGACTGCAACCGAGAATTCTTGAGCTGTGCTCATGAGCGTCGTGAATTCCTTCCGAGTTTTGCCTTTCAGGGTGATCTCGGCCACAAGTCTCACATGATTCTTTTCAGGCAGTTTCACATGGAAGCCGGATTTCTCGATTCCAATCAGGCTCGCCAGATTCTCTGCCGTAATCGGTTCGCGTGTGAACTCCGGGGCGTCTTGTGCCATCCCTAGTGTGCTCAAGAGCAATGCAGCGATCTGGATCAGTAGCGTGGAAAATGAGGTGTGTTTCATGGTCGTGAAAAGCAAAACGATCCCCTGTATCCATCCTATCGCCACATCCGGACCTCAAACGTCACAATACCCGGATATACGACGTGAAGTTTATGTGTTGCTGCCAGCAACACATACAACGCTAAGGTTTTCCTACCACCGGCTGGAAGTCGGCTTTCGGAGCGTTTGTGGTGCGGACGCGGATCACTTCGATCGAGTTTTCGTCCACGTTGGCGGAGTTGGACCATTGGATGCCGATGGCTTTGCCGGGCTGATCGAGTCGGTGGAAGAGGCCGTCGATGACGATCTCGGTGAGCACGGATTTGGCGCTGAGCGGGGCCATGTTCGCGCCGATGGGCGGGGTGAGGAATCCGGCGGCGTAGCGATCATTGTAGATGAAGCGATTGTTCTCCAGGCGAGCCATGGCGAAGTTATCCATGCGCAGATGCTCGGCGCGGTTCGCGTCGAACTCGCAGGCTCGCACGAGGCCGCGTGACACGCTGGCACCGGGCGCAAGGATTTGCAGGCCGATGCCTTCGGCGTTCACGAGTGTGGTCTCGCCACTCCAGCCGCAGCCCGCGAAAGCGGTCCGGTCGATGGCAAAACCGGCGCTGCGGATCAAAGCGCCGCCTGCGCCGCACATGTTGAAGACGCTGCGCTCGATGGACACGCTCGGGCAGCCGATGGGATGATGATCGCGGAAGCCAAGGCCGCCGATGCGGCTGATGGTGCAGCCCTCGATGGCGAGGAAGATGGTGGCGGTGAAGTCCGGGTTCGCATCCTTCGTGAGATCGCCGATGACGCGGATGCCATCACCGCCAAAGCCGGTGATGGAGACGTTTCGGATGGCCGGTGCGTAGCAGCCCATCATCTCAATGGCATGCTCGTTTGTATCGCGGCCTTTGCCGATGAGGCGGAGTTTTTCAAAGCTCAGATCATGCAGGAACTGGCCCGCTTTTTTCACGCCCGTGACGCTGAACAACGACCCGCTGGCACCACGAAACTCGATGCTAGTGAACTCCGAGCCTCGTCCGCGCAGCGTGGGTGCGGAGGCTCGTGTGTCACCCGGATTGTTGATCGTGAGCGTGCGATGAACGAGGTAGCGCTGCGCGGGGAAAAACAGCACGCAGGGTGTCTCGCGGGCAAAGTCGAGCGCGGCCTGGATCGCCGCCGAGTCATCCGCCGGAAAGCCCGTGGCTCCCCAGCGCTCGACGGAATAGACTTCCTCGCCACGCGGCGCGGGGCTTTGTGCCAGAGTCATTTGCGCCAGCAGCACCAGACAAAGAACAATGGTCTTCATGGTGCGGTGATCCAGTCGAGGTTGAAGCGGGCGCATTGGATGTCGTTCTTGGTTTCCCAAAGGCACAGAATGGTGCCGTCCGGCAGCACGGCGAGGTCGGAGTAGGCGCTGGGGCCCGCGTCGAGTGTTTTGCTGATGGGCCAGGTTTGGCCGTCGTCGCGGCTGAGCTTGATGCTGAGGTTCTCGCGTTTGCCACGGCCTGCGGGCGTTTCTTGGCCGTCCTTGTCGAGCTTCAGGGTGTGGGGATTGGAATAGATGAGCGTAACGGGTTTGGCGGGATGGGCGGTGATGCTGGCCATGCAGATCGGCTCCCAGAGTTGATCATGAAACGTAGGCTTGCTCCAGCCGTTGGCTCCATTCGGGCTGATGGTGATGATTTTGCGATTCGGCTTCGACACACTGCGCGTGACGAGCATCACGCGGCCATCGGAAAGTTCGGCGAGCATGGTTTCATTCGGATTGCCGAAGTCGCTGTTGTTTGGCACGGCGAGATCGCCTGCGAGCCAGGTTTTGCCATGGTCGTCGCTATAAATGGTGGCCGCCGCGGAGGGTGAATGATCGCCTTCTTTGCCGTAAGCGAGCCAGATGGGCACCACGAGGCGACCGCTTTTCATCTGAATGCCATGCCCAGGGCCGGTGGCGATGACTTTCCAGTCGTAGTGCTTTCGAAACGGCTCAAACGTGGCCGTGACATCCACTGGCGTGCTCCAGGTGAGGCCGTCATCGGTGCTGCGCATGGCATAGCAGCGGGCGTAGTTGATGCAGTAGAGGAACTCGATGGCTCCCGTGTCCCGATCCACGATGGCGACGGGATTGTTCACCGTCTGCTCCTTCTCGCCGCCGTCCTTTTTCTTGTGCGGATTGCCTTCCAAGCGTGCGCCATGATGCGCGATGTGTTTGGCCGCTTCCCAGGTCTTTCCCCCATCGGTGGAGCGGCGCAGATGGATCTCGATCTCGCCCCAGTCGGAGCTGCTGTTTCGCCGTGCTTCCGAGTAGGCCAACACGGCGCCCTTTGGCGTCACGACGATGCCTGGAATGCGGTAGCGGGCGATGCCGTTCGTGTTGGCAGGGAAGACGTCGACTTTTTCGAGCAGTGGCTCGGCCATGGCGATGGTTGCGATGAGTGTGAGGAGGAGGGAGCGGATCATGGGTGGAGCTTGAGTGAACACATCGAAGCGATGAGCGGCAATGTTGCGGATTTCCTCGTGATCGTGGCCGTGCTGTCGAAAAGCTTGCCATTCCGGGCGGGCTGCGAAAGACTCGCGGCCGCATGAGCCACCTAGCCACCCCTCCCGAAATCACGCACATCCGCGATCTTTCACCACAGCAACGCCGTTCAGGACTCGCCGCGTGGCTGGGTTGGATGTTTGACGGGCTCGACATGCATCTCTACACGCTGGTGGCCACTGCCTTCGTGGCGCAGCTCATGCTAGTGCCGGAGAGTGATCCCAAAGTCGGCATGCATGGCTCCATCATCCAGGCGGCCTTCCTCGTCGGCTGGGCGCTCGGCGGGGCTTTTTTTGGCCGCCTGGGCGATGTGCTGGGCCGCAGCCGTGCGCTGACGCTCACGATCCTGACTTACGCCTGCTTCACCGGCCTCTCGTTCTTTGCGCAGGAGTGGTGGCACCTCATGATTTTCCGTTTCCTGGCGGCGCTGGGCATCGGTGGCGAGTGGGCCGTCGGTGCATCGTTGCTGTCCGAAACCTGGCCGAAAAAATGGCGTCCATGGATCGCCGCCACGCTGCAGAGCGCCGTGAACTGCGGCGTGCTGCTCGCCTGCTTCGCGGGCTGGATGCTCGCGGGCCAGGAACCACGCTACATCTTCCTCATCGGCATTCTACCCGCCTTGATCACGCTGTGGATTCGCAAAGCAGTGCCTGAAACCGAGGAGTGGAAGGAAGCACGCGAGGGACAGGAAGTGCCGAAGATCAGTGCTCTTTTTGGTCCCGCTGTGCGTGGTGTGACGTGGCGGGTGATGATCATCTGCGCGGTGTCTTTGACGGCCCACTGGACGTTTCTCTTCTGGCAGCAGAAGCATGTGCTCAGCCTGTCGGAGATCGCCTCGCTCGATAAAGCGGGCAAGGATTCCGCCGTCGTCACCGGATTGATGTGGATCATGTTTGGTTCGCTGATCGGCAATTACATCGCCGGCGGCCTCGCCAAGCTCTTTGGCTATCGCAATACCATCGTGGGCATGATGCTGGCCTATTTCGGGTTCATGTACCTCTCGTTTTCGGAGGTGTGGAGCTGGGAGGCCACGAAATGGCAGTTCGCCGCCATCGGTGCGTGCCAAGGCGTGTTTGGACTCTTCACCATGTGCCTGCCACCGCTCTTCCCGGTGCTATTGCGCACCACAGGCTCCGGTTTCTGCTACAACATCGGCCGCATCGTCGCGGCAGGTGGCACGGTGTTCTTTGGCATCTTCGTGAAGGTGGATGAGGCTGTCGGCGATTTCCGCACCGCGTTGCTTTACGCCGGCTTCTTGTTCATCCCTTCCGCCGCCGTGGCCATCATGCTGCCGCAGGAAAAGGATGAGCCAGGTGTGGTGGACGAGCCGGTGGAGTGAAGCCTTGTATTTGACCTTTCGCCCTCCATGCCCGCTACCATCACTGCTGAGGATGTGATCAGCCTGCTCACCTCCGAGCACCTCCTCGAACCCGACGAGCCGATCACGCCCGAGGCGGATCTCTTTGCCCTGGGCCTCGATTCGATGGCGCTGATGCAGCTCATGCTGCAAATCGAAGTGCGTTTTGGCATCGTCATCGGGCCAGCGGAGCTCTCGCGAGATCATTTTGCCACGGCGGAAGCGCTGGCGGGGTTTTTGAATCGGAAGCGGGCTTCGGAGTAGTCTGACGGGTCTGACTTCGTCCGACCTTCTTCACAGCAGCGTGAGCGGATTCACCCTGGTTTTAAGCGGCAGCGTCAATCGCTGGCCATTCAGGCGGTGGGATTCGAAGACGGCGCAGATCATTTCGATGGTTTGGCGGCCCTGCACGGCATCGCAAAGCGGGGCGCGATTTTCTTGGATGGCGGCGATGAGATCCAACCCAGCGGCTTCGTGGCTGGAGAGCTTCTTGCCGAGTTGGGCGATGGGCTCAGGTTGGCCAATGCCGGCGGTGGTGATGGGCAGCCAGGGGCGGGCCTTCAGATCGGGCTGGAAAGGATTGCCGGGGCGCAGGTGGGCGACGGGCTCCTGGTCGATGCGAAAGTCGATGACACCTTTCGTGCCGATGATTTGCAGGCCGAAGCCCGCCTCTTTGACTCCCGCGCTTTGAACCGAGTCGAAGAACAAGGGGATGCCTTGAGCCAGTTCGAAGCGGGCATGGACTTCGTTGCCAGCGAGAGCGCCAATGCCTTCGTCACCCTCTTTCACCTGCGCCTTGGTGACGGGTTTTCCATCCTGATAAACGCCAGCCGTACAGGCGATAGGTTCTCCGCCGAAGAGGGTGGCGAGGTTGAAGATGTGGGAGCCGAGCACCCAAAGGTCCAACGAGCCGCCACGGGTGTCTTCCTTGCCGCGACCTCGCATTTCGAGCACGCGGCCGATCTCGCCGGCCTCGATGAGACGGGTGATGGTGCTCATCACCGGGTGGTAGCGGTTGCGATGGGCGATGGCGATCTTGGTGCCGGTTTTCTCCGCCGCGGCGATGACCTCATCGGCCTCGGCGGGGCTGCGGACGAAGGGTTTTTCGATGTAGATGCCCTTCGCGCCGTTTTGAATGGCGGCGAGCATCATGTCGCGATGCTGGTCGATGTGCCGTGCGCCGATGGCGACAATGTCGGGCTTCACTTCGGCGAGCATGGCCTTGTAATCGGCAAAACCTTTGCCGGTGCCGATTTTCTTCAACTCGGCCTCCAGGCCCTTCGCGTCCGCATCGGCGATGGCGACGATCTCGGTGGTGGGAATGGCCTTCCACATTGTGT
>JBILVU010000012.1:0-71897 GCA_044370285.1 Prosthecobacter sp. | reverse complement strand
CAAACCAGCGGGCAGCGTGCCTGCGGAGATCGCAAAGGTATATGGCGAGGTGCCGCCAGTGGCGCTGGCGGTTTGTGAGTAGGCGATGCCGACGGTGCCATTGGCGAGCGAGGTCGGATTGACGGTGATGGCGGGGCAACCAGGCGTGAGTGTGTAGCTGCGAGTCGCCACGCAGGTGTTCGCATCGGTGGCGGAGATCGTGAAGGTCTGCGTCGTGATGTTTGCTGGCGTGCCAGTCACTGCGCCCGTGGCGGTGTTGAGGCTCAGGCCGGTCGGCAGCGTGCCACTGACGAGGGCGTAAGTGTAAGGAGCTAGGCCGCCCGTGGCTGCTGCGCTGCTACTGTAGGCGCTGCCGACCGTAAGCGTGGTGTTCAAAGCGGCGAGCGTGATCGCAGGACAAACTCGAACGTTGATCGCAAGAGTTCCGGCGCAGCCATTGGCATCCTGCGCACGGAAGGTGACGCTCGTTCCTGCACCATTGGCGACGGTCGGCGTGCCGCTGATCACGCCAGCGGTGCTCAAAGTCAGCCCGGCAGGCAGTGTGCCGGCACTGACGGTCCATGAATAAGGTGCCGTGCCGCCGCCAGCGCTCAGCGTCTGCGAGTAAGCGACGCTAATCAACGCGTTGGGCAACGTGGTGGGCGTGACGCTGATAACTGGGCAAACCGGCGTGAGCGTGAAGGCACGGGTGGCCACGCAGGTGTTCGCATCGGTAGCGGTGATCGTGAAGTTGGCCGTCGTGGCGCTGGTCGGCGTGCCAGTCACCGCACCCGTGGTCGTGTTCAGGCTGAGGCCAGTCGGCAGCGTGCCGCTAGCCACCGCATACGTGTAAGGAGCCAAACCACCCGTGGCCGCGGCGCTGCTGCTGTAAGCGCTACCCACGGTGAGTGTGCCATTCAAGGCAGCGAGCGTGATGGCTGGACAGACGCGGACATTGATGGCGAGCGTGCCCGCGCATCCATGGGCATCCTGCGCACGGAAGGTGACGCTGGTTCCTGCACCATTGGCAGTGGTCGGCGTGCCACTGATCACGCCAGCGCTGCTCAAAGTCAGCCCGGCAGGCAGTGTGCCGGCACTGACGGTCCAGGAGTAAGGTGCGGTGCCATTGCTGGCGGCGAGTGCCTGCGAATAAGCGGTGCCGATGAGTGCGTTGGGCAGCGTGGCAGGCGTGATGGCGATGACCGGGCAAATAGGAGCCAGCGTGTAGCTGCGAGTGCCTGCGCAGCCATTCGCATCCGTCGCGGAGACCGTGAAGGTCTGACTCGTGGTGCTGGTCGGCGTGCCGGAGAGCACACCCGTGGTCGCATTCAGGCTGAGACCGGCTGGCAGCGTGCCGGAGCTAACACCAAAGACATACGGGGCGACGCCGTTCACGCCGGAAATAGTCTGCGAATAGGCGGTGCCGACGGTGATCGTGGTCGAGATAGCCGAAAGGGTCACCACTGGGCAGATGCGCACATTGAGCACCTTCGTGCCGGAGCAGCCGTAGGCATCGGTGGCACGGAAGGTGATGCTCACACCAGCTCCATTGCCCGCCGTCGGCGTGCCACTAAGCACGCCGGTGGTGCTGTTGAGCGTCAAACCACTCGGCAGCGTGCCACTGGCAATGCTCCAAGCATGCGGCGTGGTGCCGCCGGTGGCCGTGAGCGTCTGCGAGTAGCTCGTGCCCGCGAGGCCAGTGGCGAGCAGCACATTGGTGATCGTGACGGTGGGGCACACCGGCGTCATCGTGTAGCTGCGGCTCGTGGAGCAGCCGTTCAAATCCGTGACGCCGACGGTGAAGGTGGCCGCGGCATTCGAGATGGGCAGGCCGCTGAGCACGCCATTGGAGGTCAGCGTGAGGCCGGAAGGAAGCGTGCCGCTCGTGAGGCTGTAGAGATAGGGTGCACGACCACCGGTGATGCTCATCGACTGCGAGTAGTTCGTGCCCACCGTGCCGTTTGGCAGGGTGGTCGGACTCAAAACGAGAACGGGGCAGGCAAGCGGCAGCGTGTAGTTTTGCATCGCGGCGCAGCCTTTGGCATCCACCGTCTGCACGGTGAAAGTGAAGGTGCCCACCTCCAGCGGTGTGCCGCTGAGCACACCCGCGCTGCTAAAGCTCATGCCATCCGGCAGCACGCCATTGGCGAGGCTCCACACATAAGGTCCGGTGCCGCCGGTGGCCGTCAGCGTCTGCGAGTAAGCCGTGTCCTGCGTTCCGGAAGGTAGTGTGGCAGGTGTGATGGTGATCGTGGGGCAATCACGCAGACCAAAGTCGATGGTCTTTTCGTAGTTTCCACCGCCGCTGGTGCCAGGCTCGGTATTCGCGGCGAGTCCGAACTGCATTGAAGTAACCGCCGTGCCCTTCACGCCGGGCTGCGCACCATTGTTATCGTTGTCGGTGCCATTGTCCGTCGTGCCGACGACGCTGGAGGCCAGTGAGGCATTGCCCGGCGGGAATGGAATACGCACGCGATAGTTTCCAGCCGCATTGCCGAGACCGAAGATGTAAGCGCCGTTTTCATCGGTCTGCGTCGTCATCACGACAGCGCCGTTGGTGGCATTGAGCAGCTCCACCTGCACACCGCTGAGGCCGAGCTCACCGCTGGCAGACTCATAGACGCCGTCGTTGTCGAGGTCGTTCCAAACCACATCACCGATGGCGAGGCCGGTGGTAAGGCCAAAGTCCACAGAGAACTCCGTGTTCGCATCCGTATCGCCATCGTTGATCGGCTCCGTGCCGGTTTTCAGCGTCAAAACAGGGCTGTAGATCAGCGTGCCGCTGCCGCCGGGCTGGCGACCGTTGTTATCATTGTCCACGCCGTCGTCGTTGAGATTCGGAGCACCTGAGGTCAGTGGCAGGGCACCGGTCGGCGTGGCGGTGATGAAGTATTTGCCATCGGCCAGCGGGCTGAAGACGTAGCTGCCGGCGCTGGTCGTGGTGATGCTCGGCATCGCTTCAAAATCCGCATCAGCACCCGTGCCGCCGATCTCACCATCCGCGCCGGCATTGTAAAGACGCAGCACCACGCCGGTCACACCGGGTTCGCCAGCTTCCTTGAGGCCGTTGGCATTCGTATCACTCCACACCGTATTCCCGAGGCAGAGACGCTCGGTGGGCGAAGGCATCGTCTGGAACAGCAGGCTGTCCTCAAAGGCGAAGGGGTTGTTACCATACACACCGAGTGTGCGACCATCGGCGGAGATGCCGTCACCGCCGTTGTAGAGGTTCCAGCCAGCGTAATTGATGTCCTGCGCCACATGACCGTCGTTGCGCAGCACGTTCATGACGGTCACATAGCTTGCGGTGGGTGAATCCCACATCGCGGCAAAGCTGGTGGTGCTGTTGTAGATGGTGCCGAGCACGCGGCCGGTATCCGAAATGGCTCCCACGATGCCGCCAAGCGTATCGGCGACTGCACGCGGCAGGTTTTGCCGCGTGGCATTCAGTGTGTCGTAAACGAACGGAGTCGGCACGCCGGTGATCGTTTCAGCAGAGCCGATGTAACGACCATTGGGGCTCACTTTGCCGCCCTTGAGTTTTCCGGTGAAAGTGACTACCACGGTGCTCCAGCCATCCTGCACACTGCCACGACGGATCTGGCCCTGACCGCTCGAATTCACCACCAAAAGCACAGAACCATCTGCGGAGGCATCGAGCACCTCACGAAGGCCGGTGATGGCCGTCCAGGTGCGGCTGCTCAGCGTCCAATAACCACCCTGCGCCGTCGTGGCACCTGCCGGACCATCGGGATCGACCGTACCAAAGGCATACAGATTGTCTCCGGTGATGGCCACTGGTGTGGCGGAGATGCTCGGATTGGTATCGAAAGGCGTCTGAAGGCGCTGCGTGGTGCCCGCGGCACGGTTGTGATACCAGGCGATGACGTTCGCATTGGCTCCACTGGTCCATTTTTCATGACCGACGACGTTTCCATCGTCATTCACGTCATTGCCCATGCCATACGGATTCGTGGAGGTGACCTTCGTGATGTCCGCAAAGGCATACGAGAGCGTGTTCATGAGGAAACCGCGTGTGGTGGTGCCAAAACGCACGCCGGTGATCCAGCGGCCATTGGGCGACATATTCATGATGCACTGCGCTTGATTGAAGCCCTGGCCGCCGAGGATGTCCTTCCCGATGCGGGTGACCATGTACTGCGAACCGAGCGTCTGCCCACGCGGCGTGGGGCAGATGGCGCTGACCGGCGGCGGCGTGGTGCTGGCAAGGTAGCCGAAGTTCAGATTCAGCGTCTGCGAGCCATTCGTGACTGTGCTGCTGGCGATGCCATCAAGCGGAGCCACCGGATCGGCGGTGACGGTGGCACCGGTCATCGTCGCAAGCGAGGCGGTGTTGATCTTGATGACGTAAGTGCCATTCGCGAGGCCGCTGAAGCGATAAGCGGCATCCGCTCCGACGGTGCGGCTGTCGAGGAAGGTGGTTCCGGCGGAGTTAAACAGCTCCACGACGGCTCCGACGATGGCACCCTCACCGCCATCGCGGCCGCCGTTGCCATTCGAATCCGCGAAAACAATGCCGCCGAGTGCGCCTGCATACGCACGGCCAAAATTGAGGTTCTCCAGTTCCCAGCCGCCCTGGATGGTCACGTCATGCGTGATGGGCGTGGTGTTCTGCGTCATGCCAGCAGGGAAGTCCGTATCGCTGGTGTTGAAGGTGATGGAGTAGGTGCCTGCGGGCACGAGGAAGGTGTACTCGCCACTGGCATTGGTCACCGTGGTGAGGTTCACACCCGCACCGCCACTGCTGGTGCCCACGAGGGAAACACTGATGTTGGCGATGCCAACCTCCGCGGTGTCACGCACCGTGCTGTAGTTCGCATCATTGAAAACATAACCTGCCAGCGCCCCGAGCTCCGCGAAGCCAAAATCCGCCGTGGTGACCGCCTGACCCACCGTGAGCGTCACCGCGATCTCTTCGCCATTGGTGGGAAGCATCGTGTTGTAGAGTCCAGCATTCGGGCTGCCGACAGGCGCAGGCACATGCTGCTCATCGACACGCACCACATACTCGCCCGCAGGCAGATTGCCGATGCTGTAAATGCCACTGGCATTGGTGAAGGCCACGCCGATCTCAGATTCGGCTGCATCGACCGCGTTGTTGTTGTTCTCATCGAGGTAAACGCTCACCCGCACATTGGCGACACCGCTCTCACCCGCGTCTTTGACGCCGTCCATATCCGTATCGTAGTAAACGAGGTCGCCGATGCTGCCGGTGTGATTGAAGCCGTAGTTCACATCCGTGCGGGTTTGCAGCGCCACGAGTGTGACGGCACGCATCGCAGTGCCACCACTCACGAAATCCATGCCGAGTGGCACCGTGCTCTCCACGACATCGACGAGATAGGCACCCGGACTGATGCTATCGAAGAGGTACAAGCCGTTCGAGGCTGTCTCCACCGTGCGCACGAGCAGATCAGACGCATCGAGCGTGCCGCTGGTGTTCACATCGCGGTAAAGACGGACGCTCAAGGCTTCCAAAGGCAGCTCATCACCATTGAAGACACCGTCTTCATCCGCATCCGTGAAGACGAAACCACCGAGCGTGGCTGTGGTGGGCGGCGGCGCATTCACGCCAAAATCGGCATCGACGATTTGAGCACCGTTCGTGGCCAGCGTGCGCAGCAGCATGGGGGCAGTGGTCGCAACCCAGTTCGCGGGGAGCGTCGTCATATCGATCGTGATCTTCCAAGCCACGCCGCCATTGGCGTTGAGGCCGGTGATGCGGTAGGCACCGAAGCTATCGGTGACGGCGCTGGGCTCCCCCACATCAAAGAAGCCATCGCCATCGACATCCGCGAAGACGCGCACGCCGCTGACACCTTGCTCGGAGGCCTCGCGGAGGCCGTTTCCATTGGCATCCGTCCACACCAGATCGCCCACGCAACCGGTGAGAATGGTCAGCGCGGTGTCCGTATCCAGCAGGTCGATGCCTTCATAGAGGCTGGCGGTATTAGTGACCACATTGACGCCCGGATTGGGGCTGTTCACCGAGACCTGGAAGGTCAGCGGCGGCGTGACGATGGCCTTGGGCGATTGCGCGGTGGGCCAGGTGGAGGTGCCGTTGGTGGCGTTTCCGCTGAAGCCCAGCGTGCCGATGCCGGAGCCGGTGGTGGTGTAAACCCAGGTGAAGGTGGTGCCGGCGGAGGTCACCGTGGCGCTGGCGGGCGTGGGGCCGCTCACCCGCGTGGCGCTCACGCCATTGGTGCCCGCGATGGTGAGGTTCGTGGGCGGGGTGACGCCGGTGAGGCTGGTGCCCGAGGTGAGCGTCATGGTGACGGTGACCTGCTCGCCCGTGGTCAGCAGCGAGCGGGAGATGTTGAGGCTGCTGGTGAGCGCCGGGATGGTGTAGTTGATGATCAACTGCGGGCGGCGTGCCGAGTCCGCCTCGTTGCGGGTGTAGAACTCGTTGTCCGCGGTGACGGTCTCGTTGTTCTCCTTCAGCAGCACGCCGTAGTTCGGCTGGGTGCCGCTGATCCAGGCCTGGGTCATGCTGGTGATGTTCCATGTGTAGCGGGTGTTGGTGTTCGGAACCGTCACCAGAGCATCCGCGGGTGAGGCGTAGGTGCCCCCGGGCGTCGTCCAGGCCACGCCGGTTCTGCGATTGTTCCAGGTGGCCTGCGTTTCATTCCAGCTCTGCGTGAGGCGATGGGCCGCCACCGTGCCGCCTTGACCTGATTTACGCTGGAGGCTGAGCTGCGCCGAATTGATGATCGCCCCGGCGGGAATGCTGGAAAGGTCGAACTGGAAGATCGCATGGTCCACATCATTCAAGCCACCGGTCCAGGTGGTGGCCGCGCTGCCATAATTCTTGGCGGGGTCCTTGCTCCAGATTTCGGAGTCCGCCACGGCGCTCAAGGTCACGTTCTGCGTGCCGGTGCCGCTGTTGCTGCCGGGCACGCCCGCCGCCGTGCTGCCAAGATTCCAGGTGACCTTGCCTGCGGATAGCGTGCCGCCCGCGTTGGCGCTGCTGGCCACATAGGTGGTGCCCGCCGGGATGGGGTCCTGCACCTTCACATTGATCAGCTCGGCGTTATCCGGATAGGCGGTGCTCATCGTGTAAGTCAGCACTTCCCCGGCCGCCGCTGTGGCCTTGTTCACGACTTTGGAGAGTAGTTCCTGCTCGATGAAGGCAAAATCCGCCATCAGGTTGTCCGCGGTCGTGAGAGTGATGAGCCGCTGCGGGTCAGCGGTGACGCTGCCGCCGGGCAGATCGGGATCGGTTTCGTCCACATCGACGCGGTAGTCACCGGGAGCGAGGTTGGTGAAGAAGTAGCGGCCCTGGGCATCGGTCGTCGTGGTGGTGATGAGGGTGGCTCCGCGGGCGTCGATGCGGTAGAGCTCCATGCTGATCCGCGCCAGCGGCCCGTCCGTGCCGGCCTGATAGGTGCCGTTGCGGTTCGCATCCATGAAGACGAGGTCGCCGATCTTCAGCGGAATGTTTGCCCGATAGCCGAAGTCGGCGGAGGTGACTGCCCCAGTGAGATTAACCACCGAACGAAGCGCAGGAGTCGTGGGCGTGAAGCTGTCTGGTGTGAAAGCGGCGGTCAAATCAGCGTCCGCCTCATCGGCATCGACGATGTAGCTCAAGGCGGTGGCCAGACCGGTGAAGGAGTAGATGCCGCTGGCATTCGATGTGGTCGTGGCGATCTGCGCATCCCCCGTGTCGATCACGCCATCCGCATCGCTATCCTCGTAAAGCTTCAGCGTCACCGCATTGATGCCAGCGTCTGCGCCGTTGAGCACGCCATCGCCATTCAGATCTTTAAAAAGCCGGTCTCCGATGCTGCCAGTGCCGCCAGGGCGGTAGCCGAAGTCCACATTAAGCTTCGCCTCATTGTTGGAAAGCGTCACGGTGGCCTGATTGGCTGTGGCGATGCCATCGAGATCGTAGGTGGCGGTGTGGCCGGAAGGCGCGGTGACTCGCACGATATAGGTACCGCCTTGAAGGCCGGTCATGTCATACTTGCCGCTGGCATCCGTGGTCTTGGTGTTGAGCAGCGTGGTGCCATTGCTGGCATAAAGCTGCACCTGCACGCCAGGCAGCGGATCGTCCTCGGCATCCATGGTACCATCGCCATCCCAATCACGGAAGACGGTGTCACCCACCCGTGCTCCGCCGACGGTGACAGGTGCCAACGCCCCGGTGGACATGACCTTGCCGCTGTTCTCATAGGTGAACTGGTTCGTGTAGGTGCCCGCAGCCTGCGTGGCGCTGATGCGGCATTTGAAGGTGATATCGAGAGATTTGCCGGAATCGATGCCCGCACGAACGGTGAAGACAGGCTTCGCGGTGTTGCTTGAATTGATGGCAACTGCCGAGGTGGGCGAGCCGCCGATCTTCGCGGAGACGAGGCTGTCATAGGTGAAGCCTGCTGGCAGATTTTCCGTGATCACGAGCGGCACGGCATTCGGGCAAGGGCCATCATTGAGCATCGTGAGCGTGTAGGTGACGATGCCGCCTGGGTTCGCAATGGAGGGCGTGACGGTCTTATCCGGATAAAGCAGCGCATTCGTGCCCACCTCGATGGTATCGGTGCTGCAAGCCTTCGGTGCTTGGTCGGAGGTGGCGCAGATCGTATTCGTCTTCACGCCGCTGCCGGTGGCACGCACGGTCATCGTGATGCTGCGCACGTTGTTGGGCTGCATGGTGCCAATGTTCCAACGCAACGGGCTGGTGGTGTTCGGCGCGGGGCTGGCGCTGATGTATTGGATGCCGGAAGGCAGCGTATCCTCCAGCACGACATTCGTGAGGGCGCTGTTGCCAAACGACGAGAACCAGATCGTGTAGGTGAAGACCTCGCCGGGCTGCACGAGGCCTTTCGAGGCCTGTTTAAAGACCATCGGCTTGCTGGTGAGAGACACCGGGGTGTTCTCATAGTAGCGCCAGAGGTGGTCTTTGTTGGTGTACTCCCCCCCTGCATCACCGCCGAAGGTATCCGCGTAGCTTTGCAGGAAGCCGGCGCTGTCGAAAGGCGAGTTTGGCTGGCCGGGGCCGACGTTGATCTTCAGCCGCACGCGGGCGTATTCGGGGCGGAAGAGCTCGATGTTCCCCCAGGCCATGCGGATGGCTTTCGGGCTGGTGGTATCACTCCAGCTCGTCGTGGCGGGCAGCGGGTTCGTCGTGCTCAAATCCCAACCGATCTGGCTCGCATCCACGCCCACGAGGCCGAGCGCCGTGCTGCGCAAACCTGCCGTATCCTTGGCGATCATACTGCCCGGATACTTGATGCGCTTCCACGGGCCGACATTGCGCGAGGCATTGCGCATGCGGGCCGGATCGCTCGTGTTCGCCTTCCAGTAAGAGTAATCGAAGTGCCAGGCGTAACCGCTTTCCGGCCCCGCCACACCGCTGCCCATGCCCCAGGGCGTGTTGCCACGGCCATCGGGATCGAGGATCGGTGCAAGAGGCGATTTCACGCCGAAGCCGATGAGCTGCTCCGCGTCCCAGCGCGTGGTGGGCGTGATGCTGTCGCCGGAATTGTTTTGAAGCACGTTGTCGGAGGTACCCGTGTTGCCATCGAGGCCGCCCATGCTCGTCCAGCTCTGCCAGGCCGTTTTTGGATCGGTGGAATAAAAGATCCCCGTGTCCGAATACACACCCGCCATCGTGCCGCGCATCAAACTGCTGCTCGAATCCACCGCAAAGCCCTTCACGCCGAGGATGTTCGGGCCGAGTTCGAGGCCCTTCAGACCCGTTTGTGCCTTCGCCCCCACCGAACCATCGCCGAGAGCCAGCAGCGACTGCCCTTTCATGGCGATCGGAATGAATTTTCCCGTGCTGTCGATACGCCCGTATTGCGCCCCGACCACCTGCGTGCCCACCGGAACGAAGAAAGTCGAGTAACCACCCGCACCCGTCGGCGTGCCCACGGAAGGCGTAGCCTTCATGATCAGGCCTACCACATCCCCGGTCTGAATCAGCGCCTGCCCAGCGGCCTGCCGCGTCTTCATCCGAGCCAGTGTTTCATCATCGAAACCGATGTAATCCGCCCGCTGGTTCAGGTTATGCGCACTCGCCGAGCCCAGTAAAATCAATGCTCCCAGCGCCATGATAACTTTCCGACCCTGGCGCAAAACTCCTCCCGCCCACGCAGTCGCGTGGGCACTCATCGCAGGCCTGTTTCGAGCCTCGGAAGGCGGGAAAATGGGTCTGTTGTGTGCTGGAAGGGATTCCATCAAAATTCGGGATTAAATCGAGTCTAACCATACTGATTGTAATTTCAATATAAAGTATCGGTATATTCAAGAAATCTTAAATAATTGAGCGTGGGAGCGCTGACTTGCCCTTTACCCCCACAAAAGTCTCACCCACGCCCCACCGTCTCCAGACTTTGGCAGCGCCTTTCCGCTTCGCCCGCTCACCACCTGAAAACCCCTCGACACCCCATCATTCGCCCCTATCCTCGCCGCCCTTCTTTACCCAAAGCCCTCATGAGCAAGAAAATCGTCCTCGCCTATTCCGGTGGTCTCGACACCTCCGTCCTCCTTTCCTGGATCAAAGACACCTACCAGGCTGAAGTCATCGCCTTCTGCGCCAACGTGGGCCAGGACGACGAACTCAAAGGCCTCAACGCCAAGGCCAAAAAGACCGGCGCGTCCAAAATCTACATCGACGACCTCCAGCTCGAATTCGCCCGCGATTTCATCTACCCGATGATCCAGGCCGGAGCCATCTACGAAGGTCAGTACTTCCTCGGCACCTCCATCGCTCGTCCGCTCATCGCCAAACGCATGGTCGAGATCGCCAAGGCCGAAGGCGCCACCGCCATCGCCCACGGTGCCACCGGCAAAGGCAATGACCAGGTCCGCTTTGAGCTCACTGCCGCCGCCCTCGCCCCGGAAATCGAAATCATCGCCCCCTGGCGTGATGAGCGCTTCCGCAACGACTTCCCCGGCCGCGCTGAGATGATCGCCTACTGCGAAGAAAAGAAGATCCCCGTGCATGCCAGCACGAAGAAGCCCTTCTCCATGGACCGCAACCTCCTCCACATCAGCTACGAGGCCGGCATCCTCGAAGACCCGTGGTTCGACGCCAGCGATCCGAAGTATGCGGACTTCTTCAACGTCCTCTCCGTCTTCCCCGAAAACGCCCCTGACAAAGCCGAGACCGTCATCCTCGAGTTTAACAAGGGCGATTGCGTCGCCGTGAACGGCAAGGTGCTCGATCCCCTAGGCGTGATGAAGCTCCTCAACAAGATCGGCGGCAAGCACGGCGTCGGCCGCGTGGACATGGTGGAGAACCGCTTCGTCGGCATGAAGAGCCGCGGCGTGTATGAAACTCCCGGCGGCAGCATCCTTCACTTCGCCCACCGCCAGATCGAGAGCGTCACCATGGACCGCGAGGTCATGCATCTGCGTGACAGCCTCATTCCGAAGTATGCGCAGCTCGTGTACAACGGCTTCTGGTATGCTCCCGAGCGTCTCGCCCTCCAGGCCCTCGTCACCGAGAGCCAGAAGAAGGTCAGCGGCACCGTCCGTCTCAAGCTTTACAAAGGCAACATCATCGCCGCCGGCCGCAAGAGCCCCTACAGCCTCTACAATCCGCAGATCGCCACCATGGAAGCCGATCCGACGAAGGCCTACAACCAAGACGACGCCACCGGCTTCATCCGCCTCAACGGCCTCCGCCTCAAAACCGGTGCCCTTCGCGATAAGAAGAAGTAAGCCACAATCGATTCACGAAAGCCCGCTAGGTCGCTCGACTTGGCGGGCTTTTTATTTTAACGGCCAAATCATCGGCACCATCGCCAGCACCACGATCAGCATCGCGAGCGTCATGCCGCCGCCCACCTTGATGAAATCCGAGAAGCGATATTTGCCCGGGCCATACACCAGGATGCAGCTCGGCTCGAAGGGCGTCAAAACGCTCACGGAAGCGCTCAACATCACGCCGATGGCAAAGGCACGCTGACTGGCCCCCATCGTCGCCGCTGCCTCCAGCGCCACGGGCAGCACGACGAGCGCCGCAGCGGCGTTCGACATCGGTTGAGTCAAAATCACCGTCAGAACACAAAAACCCGCAAACACGCCAAAAACCCCGAACGGCGCCATCACTGAGGTCACCGCCTCCGCGATCATTTCCGCCGCGCCGGAGGCCTTCATCGCCTCACCAAAGGCCATCATGCCGCCGATGAGGATGAGCAGGCGCCAGTCGATATTGCCGTAAGCCGTCTCCAGCTTGATGCAGCGCATAAAAACCGCCATCAGCGCCACCATCACAAAGGCGATCGTCTCCGGCACATACGTCGGCCAGATGCTGCTCACCGCCACGGCGAGCACAAAAGCCGCCAACAGGATGAAACCCTTCCGCCGCGTCTCCACGCTGAACTGATGCTGACTGATCAAAACCATCTCGCCCGCCTCTTCGAAGGCACGGAACCGTTCCGCCGGGCCTTGCAGCAGGAGCAAATCGCCTGCTTGCAGCTTTTCGTCCCCCATGTGATGCAGCAGCGGCGCATCGCCACGCATCAAAGCCATCACCGAGAGACCCGTACGCTGGCGAAAATTGCTCTCACGCATCGATTGGCCTACGAAGCCGCTCCTCGGCGTGAGCACCACCTCCGCCACCTGGGCGTTCTTCGTATTCACCCCGGCGGAGCGCAGCGCCACATCCTCCAGGATGTCGATACCTTCGATCTTCTTCACCTTGATGAGGTTCTCCACCTTGCCAGCCACCAGCACGATGTCTCCCTCCACGAAAAGCTCATGCGGATTCGCATCCAGCATCACCCCCTCGCGGCGCAGCTTCATCACCTGGAATTCCAGCGCCGAAAAGTCCGAGTCGAAGGCTTTTTGACCGATCAGCGGTGAATCCGGCAGGATCACCACCTCCGCCAGATATTGGCGCATCATGTCATTCGCCCTGCCGTCCGCCCCGTCACGCTCAGGTACCATCTTTGAGCCGATGAAGGCCATGTAGAGAATGCCCACCAGCACCGTCGCGAGGCCTACCTGAGTGAATTCAAACATACCCAGCGGCTGCATACCCAGCTTCGTCATCGCCCCGCTCACCGCCACATTCGTCGAAGTGCCGATCAGCGTGCAGGTGCCACCCAGGATCGAGGCAAAGGCCAGTGGCATCAGCAGTCGTGAGGGCGGGATTTTCACCTTCCGAGCCAGGCCGATCACCGGCCCCAAAAAGACAGCCGTCACCGTGGTGTTGTTCATGAAGGCGGAAACACCCGCCACCACCGCCATGAGCGCCGTCATCAGCCAGATGGGCCGGCCGCCCAGACATGAGGCCAGGATGCCTCCCAGCGCATCGAGTACGCCCGTCTCACGCAGGGCCGCCCCGATCACAAAAATGGCCGCCAGCAAGATGATCACCCGATCTCCAAAGCCACCGAAAGCCTGATCCACACGAAGGATGCCGCTCAACACGAGCACGCAAAGCAGCCCCAGCGTCACCAAATCCACCGAGATCTTCTCTGTGGCAAAGGCAACGACGGCGACGACCAACAGGCCAATGACGATCCAGGCTTCCATGCGTGGCGGACTCAAGCGCAGCCGCCGAATGCCCTCAAGAGAGAGTTCTCTTGCAAAAAAGATGATTTAAAAACCGCTACCGCATCACTTCGCCAGATACTTCTCGTCCGTGAGCGTCTTGAGGAAGGCTACGAGCGCCTTTTTATCCTCGCTGCTGAGCCGGATGCCGGTGGGCGGATGTTTTGCAAGGTTTGGATCGAGGGTGGGGCTACGGCGAAGGTTGTGATCGTAATGCTCGATGACTTCTTCGAGCGTCTCAAAGCGCCCGTCGTGCATGTAAGGTGCCGTGAGAGCGATATTGCGCAGGCTGGGCGTGGAGAATTTGTAGAGGTCGCGTTCGTCCTGGGTCACCCGTTCGCGGCCGGTATCCGTCTCGATGGGTGAGAGGCCGTTGTTGTGAAATTGATGATCGCTGAAGAGCGGGCCGCCGTGGCAGTGAAAGCAGTCGGCGCCCTTCTGGCCCATGCGCGGCTCGTATTCGGTCATGAAAAGCTCAAAGCCGCGTTTTTCCTCATCGGTGAGCTGTTCCTTGCCCTGCAGGCTGCGGTCGAATTTCGAGTCGAAGGAGGTCAGCGTGAGCAAAAAGCATTCGAGAGCGAGGCCGATGCGTTCGGACGTGATGGCATCGCTGTCGAAGGCGAGGGCGAAATCGGTCTTCGAGGTCTTTTCGAGCTTCGCGACGACGTTTTCGAGGGTCTCGTCCATTTCCAGATGGTCTTGGATGGGCTTCAAGGTCTGCTCGCGCAGCGATGGCGCACGGCCATCCCAGAAGAAACGGGTCTTCCACGCCAGATTGAAGAGCGGCATGCCATTGCGCGCGCCGATGCGACCTTCGACGCCGATGCTGAAGCGTCGCGGATCGGTGAAGGCATTCGCCGTGAGGTGGCAGCTTGCGCAGGACAGCGTGCCATCGCGGGAGAGGGCGGTGTCGTGGAAAAGTTTTTGGCCGAGAGCGATGCGTTCTTCGATGAGGGGATTGTCACGCGGCAGCGGTGGGATGGGGAAGTAGCCGCTCATCGTAAAACGGTAGGGCGTGTGCTTCGCTGGCATCGCGATGGGCTTCACGTTCGAGGGACGCGAGATCTCCGGGAGGCTGCTGGTGACGGCTTTGAGGGTGAAAGCATCCTTTAGATTGGCTTTCAGTGCGGCGACGATGGGATCACCCTCATGGGAATGGGTGGAGAGGCCGTCCTTGATGAAGGAGAGCGGCATTTTGGCGTTGAGCAGCGCGGGCACATCGAAGGCAAAATCGACCGCTGCATCGGCCTTGAGATCAAAATCTCCTTCAAAGGTCAACGAGGTGCGATTCGGGCTGCGAGCGAGGTGGTAGGAGAAGCCGCCGGGCGATCCGTTTTTGGCACGGAAGGCGCCTTCGAGAGCCAGGAAGATATACCCACCCTGCCAGCTCCAGTGCAGACCATTCAAATTCGGATTGAGGGGATGATCCGCCGGATACTGCGAGGTGGGCGCGGCATTCGTTTTCTCATCGAGACCGAGGTGGAGGCGCAGGGCTTTGTATTTGCCAGCGGGAATGTTTTCGAGCGTGGTGCTCAGCCTTCGCTGCGCGGCATCCATCCACGCGAGGTGAGGAGATTCGAGCCAGGTTCCATCCGTCTTTTGCAGGGCGAACCCACTGAGCAGGAAGCTGCATCGGCTGATGGAAAAGGTCTCGCCTGCGGTGGTGGCATAGCGCTGGGAGTCGAGCAGCAGCGGAGCATCCCCCGCCATGGGCGTGATGGAGAGGTAAAGGGTGCTGGCCTGCGCCACGGTGCAAAGCATGGCGAGCTGGAGGAAGCGTCTGAGCATGGCGGATTGAAAAGTGGAAACTGAAAACTGATAACTGAAAATTGGCCTACCGGGAAGCAGCTTGCGTTCGTGCGTTTGCAGAGCATCTCACGGGCCGCATGCCGCCGCCTAAACGCCAGGAACTGACCACCCACCTCGGATCACCCGCGGTGGAGGACTACCTGGAACAGATTCATAACCTCATCGCGCAGAAAGGTTACGCGCGGGTTGTGGACATCGCGGGCAATTTAAAGATCTCCCAGGCCAGCGTGACGAACATGATCCAGCGCATGGATGCGGACGGGCTCGTCGTTTACGAGCGCTACCGCGGCGTGGTGCTCACGGAGACCGGACGAAAAGTGGGTGAGGAGATCGCCCGGCGGCACGAGGTGCTCACGCGCCTGCTCGCGGGCTTCGGCCTCGATCCAGCGACGGTGCATCAAGATGTCGAAGGCATGGAGCATCACATTAGCCGCCAGACGCTGGAGGTGCTGACGCTCCTGATGGAGGAGTTGGAAGGCAATCCGAAGCTGCTGGCGAAGCTCAAAGGCCGTCTCGTGGTGAATGCCTAATGCTTCTCAGTTCGCCGGTGGGGGCGTGAGGCTGCTCATCGGCGGAGGCGGCGTGTTTGGATAGACCGGCGGCGGCGCAGCATTGTAGTTGGGCGGTGGAGCCGCGTTGTAGTTCGGAGGCGGAGCGGCGGAATACGCGGGCGGCTGCTGCGGAGGCGCTGCCCCATAGCCACCACCACCTGGAATCGTCTTCGCCGTCACGGTCACATCCGCCAACTGGAAGGGGTTGATGCCGAGATATTGAGCGGCAGCGGCAGAGACATTGATCACCCGGCCCGGGTAGTAGGGGAAGCGGTCGTTCACGGTGACATTCACGGCGCGGCCTGTTTGATGATTTTTCACCTTCACCTGCGTGCCAAAAGGCAGCGAATGGTGCGCCGCCGTCCAGGCTGAGGGATGATAAATTTCGCCCGAGGAAGTGGGACGGCCCGCATACTGATCCGCGACGTAAGAGGCCCATCCGCGCTGCTCGTAGGCTGGCCGGGCGCAACTAACGAGGAGCAAAGCGGCGACTGCGGCGGCGGAAAAGGTGAGGGAATTCATGGCTGTCTGGCAAAAAGTAAGCGATTTCGCCGCTGGAGACAATACAGCATTCCATCGCGTTCGTTTGTGACGCTCTTCTTGTGACTCTTTTCTTCTCTGATCCCGAATTCCATACCGCCCTGGCCGACGAACTGCCGGGCGATGACCTGCGCGAGCTGCCGGGCATTGGCTGGCTGAGCGGGCATGACCTTTCCCAGACGCCTCACCTCGCCTTTGCACGACAAACGATGCCGCAAGCCATCGAAACGCAGGCCGCGAGCATCAATGCGTGGGCGGATCGCCTCATTGATGCCGTCGCTGGTGTGCTGCCGGATGATCAACCGTGGCATCTGCACTTCTGGCCCGAGTATGGCGAAGGCCGCGCCGGCCTGCACCGCTGCGAGCTGATCCGCGCCGCCATGCGTGAGCGGATGAAAAAGCGTCGCCGCCATCTGCTGCGTTCGCTCCTGGATGACGAGCAGTCCTTCACGCCCACCACCTCGCTCGTGCAGTGCTTTTTGACCTCGCCAGAAGCTGGCTGGCTCTCGGTGAGCACCGCGCCGCAGCCGCATGAGCTACGAGCAATCCTCGCCCCCTTCACTCGCGGTTTCATACCATGGGCAGAGGATAAAGCCGCACCCTCGCGTGCCTTTGGGAAGGTGATCGAGTCCGAAATGCGCCTCGGACGGCAGATCGCGGCGGGCGAAACCGTGGTCGATCTCGGCGCCTCGCCGGGAAGCTGGACCTATGTGGCCCTCCATCGCGGTGCCCGCGTGACCGCCATCGACCGCTCGGAGCTGCGGGAGGATTTGATGCGAAACTCGCGACTGCATTTCGAAACGGCGGATGCCTTCAAATACAAGCCGCCACAGACGGTGGACTGGCTCATCTGCGATGTCATCGCCGCGCCACAGCGTAGCATCGATCTCCTGCTCGAATGGCTTCGCGAGAGGCGCATGAGGAACTTCATCGTGACGATCAAATTCAAGGGTGATGACGAGTATTCCCTGCTCTCCCAGCTCAAGCAGCTGGCTCCGCCCCTGTGCTCTGACTTCCGCCTCACGCGGCTGCATGCGAACAAAAACGAAGTCTGTGCCTTTGGCTCACTTTGAGGCGGCGAGGCGGGTGAAACGCACCGCATCCTCCAGCAAAGAAGCCGTCCGTTTGGCCGCTTCGTCCGTGGTGACCTCGACGGGCTTCTTCTTCGCATTGAGCCAGCGGAGCAGCTTCCCGCCGGAAATGTAAAAGCGCTCCTCGTCGCGGGAGACGACCTTGCCGGAGAGCGGCTTGTCATAGATGGAGGTGACCTCGAAGACAAACACCACCTCGCTGCCTTTGAGATAAAACTCCTGCGACTTCCGGCCACCCTCACCGTAGTGGGTAACCTCCATTTTCACGATGGCGGCATCGAGCCGCCAGGCCTTCAGCTCCCCGCCTTCGGCGGACTCGCCCTCGATTTCCCGCGTCACGATCTGGCACCGATTGAGGCTGTCTTGAATCTGCTCGTAGCGCTCCCGAATGGCTTGGATGTCTTTTTCATCCGCCGCCTCAAGCCCTCCCAACGGGAGCCAAAGCATGAAAAGGAGAAGGCGAGAAAAGCTCATATTTGGGCGAAGAAATGAAAATGGCGATTGACCATGGATGACATCGCATGACTTACATGCCCTCGCATGAAACCTTTCTTCTTTCTTGTGGCACTGTCCTTCGCCACCCTCACTCAAGCGGCCACGCTGAAGTTCACCGGCAACGTCGGTTACAAGGTCGGCACGGGAAACACCACCGTGACGATCAACTTTGATGGGATCGCCAACAAGAACGAAAGCGGCACCAGTGGCACGGTCCGTGTGCAGCTCTGGGCGCTGAACATGCCCTACGACTTTAGCGGCACCGCCAGAGGCATCATGGTAGGTGAGTTCAAACTCGATGGCTTGGATGGAGGTACTTCTTACAAGCCACTCACCCGCACGGTCCCGGCGAAAATGCCCAGCACCGCCACCAGCTACCACATGGCCTTGATCGTGGCTGAATATCGTGAAAGCGGCTTTGTGAACACGGACTACCGGAACTTTTCCAACAAGGCCACACTCTACCCGGCCAAGATGTTTGAGATCGAGGCTCCGTGGAGCTGGCAGTCGAATTACGATGAGGGCATCGTGAACATGAAGGTCAAGAAGGTGAAGCACCACCGCAGCGCCAACACCGGCTCCCTGAAGCTGGAGCTTTGGGCCTGCCCAAAACCCTACACCAGCGGCACCATCTATGGAGTGCGCATGGGCAGCGCTCAGCTCAAGCCGCTGGAGAAGGGTTTTGTTTACACCGATCTCGACAAGACCGTCACCGTCACTCGACCGAAGGCAGGCACCTACCATGTCGTGCTGCTGCTGCTCGAGTACAACAACGACAAGTACAGCATCGTGGCCCACGCCAACCCGAGCAAGACCACGGTCTTCAAATGAAGCGTGTGATGGCCTGAAATGCGGCGCGGAATGCCGCGTTCACGGGTGCGATGAAGTTTCCTGCCCTTTTTGCCCTCCTCACTCTCTCCAGCGCCGTTTTTGCTGCGAAGCCGAATGTCATGGTCATCATCGCCGATGACCTCGGCTACCATGATGTGGGCTTCCAAGGCTCCCAAGAGATCCCCACGCCGCATCTCGACAAACTCGCCGCTCAAGGCCTGCGATGCACGAATGGCTATGTCTCGCACTCGTTTTGCAGCCCCACGCGGGCCGGCATCCTGACGGGCCGCTATCAGCACCGCTTCGGCCATGAGAACAATCCCGCCTGGCTGCCGGAAAGCACCACCGCAGGCCTTTCGATGAACGAGACGACCTTTCCCACGCTCATGAAGCAGGCCGGTTACACCACCGGAGCCGTGGGCAAATGGCATCTCGGAGCGCATCCGCAGTTTCATCCAAATAAACGCGGCTTTGACGAGTACTTCGGCGCTCTCGGCGGTGGCCATCAATACTTCCCCGGCGACAAAGGCGGCGCGGAATACACCATCCCGCTCAATCGCAACGGCACTGATGAAGCGCAGACGAAGTATCTCACCGAGCAATTCGGCGATGAAGCCGCGTCGTTTGTCGGGCGTCACGCCAGCGATGGCAAACCGTGGATGCTTTACCTGGCCTTCAACGCCCCACACACGCCGCTCCAGGCTCCGAAGGAATGGCTCGAAAAATTTGCGCACCTCCAGCCCGAGCAGCGCCGCACCTACGCCGCCATGGTGGCCGCGATGGATGCCGCCATCGGCGGAGTGATGGCAAAACTCGACGAGACGAAGCAGACCGAGAACACGCTCATTTTCTTCGTCAGCGACAACGGCGGCCCAAACCTCTCCAAAAAGAGCGGCGTGAACTTCACCGACAACACCCCGCTCCGTGGTGCCAAGGGCGATCTGCATGAGGGCGGCATGCGCGTGCCTTTCCTCGTGAGCTGGCCCGCGAAGATCAAACCCGGCACCTACGACCAGCCCGTCATCGCCCTCGACTTCCTGCCCACCTCCCTCGCCGCGGCCGAGTCCACCGCACCTGCCAATCTCGACGGCGTGAACCTCCTCCCCTTCCTCACCGGCGAAAAAAACACCGCCCCGCATGACCTGCTCTTCTGGCGCACCGGCGGCCCTGGCGGACTCAATGCCGTCCGCCGTGGGAACATGAAGCTCGTTCGCGCCGGCAAAGCCGCTCCCGAGCTTTACGATCTCGCCAGCGACATCGGTGAGAGCAAAAACCTCGCCGCCGAGAAGCCGCAGGTCGTCGCCGAACTCGTCGCCGCCATCGCGGAATGGGAGAAGGGCACCATCGCCCCGACCTTCCAAAGCCCGAAGGGTGGAGCGCCGAAGAAGAAAAAGGCGAAGTGAGAGTCATTCGGCCAGCCTTTCCCGTCTCTGTGTCTCTCTGTGGCCTCTGTGGTGGAAAAAGGGATTCACCACAGAGGACACGGAGGAGCACAGAGGTTTTGAAGGGCAGGCAGGAGTGCCTGCCTCACGCCCCCACAAACCCAAACTTCGCGAGCTGCTCCTCAATGATCTTCTCACAAAGAGCGAGCTGGCGTTCGCGTTCGCGGCGGCCGTCGTCGGCGATGGCTTGGAGGGCGTCGATGTCGTAGAGATAGACGCCTTCGATGGCGTTCACGGCGGGATCGACGTCGCGGGGCACGGCGATGTCGATGATGAGCAGCGGGTCCCAGCGGCGCTTGCGCATGGTTTGCTCGATCTGCTCCGGCTTGATGACGAAATGCGGGGCGCTGGTGCTGGAGATGATGACATCCACCTCGTGCAGGGCGTGCTCCCATTCATCGAACTTCATCGCGCGGCCCTTCATCTCCTCGGCGAGCTCCACGGCCTTGTCGTAGCTGCGATTGCTCACGATGATGCTCTTGGCCCCACGAGAAAGCAGGCTCTGGGCGCAGGTGCGGCTCATCTCACCGGCACCGACGAGCATGACGCGGCATTCTTTGAGGTCGTGAACCTTCTCCGCGAGATCGACGGCCACGCTGCCGACACTGGTGGAGCCACGCTGGATCATCGTGTCGTTGCGGACGCGTTTGCCGACGGTGAAAGCCTGCTGGAAAAGCTTGTTGAGCGTCTTGCCGGTGGTGCCGTGGTCGAGCGCGGTTTTGTAGGCGGCTTTCACCTGGCCGAAGATCTCCGTCTCGCCCAAAACCATGGAATCGAGGCCGCTGACGACGCGGAAGAGATGCCGCGCCGCCTCGGCCGCATCGAGTTGGTAGAGCACCATGGCCTCGGCGTGCTCCGGCTGGAGCTGGAAATGACGCACGAGGTAATCACGCAGGGCGTCATGGCTTTGCGGTGCCTCAGGCAGCTCGTGGGAGGCATACAGCTCGACACGGTTGCAGGTGCTGAGCACGACGCTTTCGCCAAAGCCGGGCAGCTCGCGGATGTTTTTGACCGCCTGCGGCACGACGGCCTCGGGGAAGGCCAGGCGCTCACGCACCTCGACGGGCGTCGTTTTATAGTTCAGGCCGACGCAGACGAGGGTGCCGGTGGCGCGGATGTTGTCGGCGGGATCAGGCATGCGTCACGATCCACAACGAGATAAACGGCAGTACAAAACCCACCACGGCCAGCCAGGCCGTGCGGCGCGGAGAGGTGACATGACGCCACATGAGAAAGGAAATCACCGCGTAAAGCGCCCACACGATCCACGAGAAGACGAGCTTCGGATTCGATACCGGGGTATGAAGCGCAAAGGAGATGCCGAGAGCGGCGCTGAGCAGCACGAGGCCGAGACCGACGAGACGCTGGATGGCCTTCGCGAGGCCCTGAATCGGCGGAAGCTGATAAAACAACCCGCCGATGCGGTGCAGTTTCAACAAGCGCTCCTGCACGAGGTACATGACGCCGGTGATGCAGGCGAGCGCAAAGGCCGCGTAGGCGATCAAGGCCACTGCCGCATGCAGCTCGACGAGCGCATTGATCTTCCCCTTCACCGCATAGGGCTGGAATTCCTGTACGAGAGCAATGCTCTGCATGATCGTGACCAGCGGCGCGGTGAAGACGCCGAGCAAGGACAGGCGAAAGCCGGAGCCGACGAGAAAATAGAGCAGCACCACACTCCAGCCGATGAAGACCAGGATGTCCGCGAGGCTTTTAATCGGGCACTGGCCCACTTCCTGGCCGCGGTAGTAGAGGAAGGCTGTCTGAAGCGCAAAACCGGCGGCGACCGGGAGGAGTTGCACATTTCCCTGTTTCCAACGCCCGGACTTCAGCGCCCGCAGGGCCTGCACCACCGCCGCGGCAAAGGCCAGCGTGGCGGCGAGCAGGAGAATGGAGGGGAGCGGCATGGAGGAAAGGGGGCTGATACTCGCGAGCGAGGGGGCTTTTCGCAAGGATGAAGGCGGGAGGTTCTTGGGAAGGCTTGCGCGGAAGATGCGCGGCCTGCGCCCGCCTTCATCCTTGCCGCCCTTCCCTTTCCACTCTACCTGCCCGGATGAAAAGCATGACTGGATTTGGCAGGGGCGAGGCACGGCGTGATGGCGTGGCTTGGACGGCGGAGTGTGCCTCGGTGAATCGCAAGCAGCTCGAAGCGGCCGTGAGCCTGCCGAGGGAGCTTTCGGAGCTCGAAGGCCAGGTGCGCAATCTGGTGGCCGCTGGCGTCTCGCGAGGTCGGGTAAATGTCACCGTGCGCTCCGAATCGCTCACCGAGAGCTCCACCAATGCCGTGAATGTCGATCACGTTCTTGCGAAGCAGTATTATCAGGCGCTGCACGGGCTGGCGCAGAAGCTGGAGATCCCGGCGGAGGTCTCGCTGCATGATTTGATGCGCCTGCCAGGCGTGGTGGGCCTCCAGCAGGCGGAAACCTCCGCTGAAGAGGCCTGGCCGCTCATTGAACAAGCTGTCTCCGCCGCGTTGAAGCAGCTGAATGCCATGCGCGAGACCGAAGGCGATCACCTGCGTGAGGAGATGGAGTCTCGTCTGAGCCGCATCGAAGGCCTGCTGGCCGCCGTTCGCGAAAAAGCCGCCACCGTGCCGGAAACGCAGCGCAAGCTCCTCCGCCAGCGTTTGGAGGATTCCGGCCTGCCTCTACCGCTCGACGACGAACGCCTCGTGAAGGAGATCGCCCTCTTCGCCGACCGAACGGACATCTCCGAGGAGCTTTCCCGCGCCGCCAGCCATGTGAAGCAATTTCGCACCTACCTCGCCTCCCGCGAACCGGTGGGTCGCAGCCTCGATTTCCTGCTCCAGGAGTTCTTCCGCGAGTTCAACACCATGGGCTCCAAGTGCAACCAGGCCGAGATCGCCCACCACGTCGTCACCGCGAAGACGGAACTCGAGAAGATCCGCGAGCAGGTGCAGAACGTGGAGTGAGCGGGGAGCGGGAGCCGTGGAGTGATGGAGTAGTGGAGTGATGTAAAAGCGCCTTCACCAACACCCCAACACTCCACCTCCCCATCAAAGAAAACCGCCACGCGACCACGAGGGCCGGGTGGCGGTGTAAAAAGGTGACGGCGGTGATTAGGCGAGCTTCGCGAGAGCGGCTTTCACGGCGTCGAAGTTCGGGAGATCCTTCGGCGTGGGGGTCTGCTCGGCGTATTGGATGATGCCGTTCTTATCGACGACGAAAGCGGAGCGGGCGGAGGTGTCGCCGATGCCAGCGAGGGCCGGGAAGACGACGTCGTAGGCCTTGGTGGCTTCCTTGTTGAGGTCGCTCACGAGGGTGATGCCGATCTTTTCCTTCTGCGCCCAGGCTTCTTGAGCGAAGGGGCTGTCCACGCTGACGCCGATCACTTCCGCGCCGAGGTCGGTGTAGGCGGAAAGGCCAGCGGTGATGTCGCAGAACTCCTGGGTGCACACGCCGGTGAAGGCCAGGGGGACGAAGAGGATGACGGTGTTCTTACCGGCCACCGGGAACGTGACATCGGCGAGACCGGAGGCGGATTTCGACTTGAGGGTGAAGGAGGGGGCTTGGGAGCCGACGGAGAGGGCCATAGAGGTGCGGGGTGTTGGGTTGAAGACGGTTCGGTGAACCGCCGCGCATGAAGGCGAGTTCGTCAGGCGGGTCAAGAGCCAGCGCCGCCATCGACAAACCATGCGCCGCCGTTTATACCATGCGTCATCATGATTTGTGATTTCCCACAGATTCAAGGAGGCCCGCAGATTCCTTCTGAAACCAATCTGTGGGCCTCCCTGAATCTGCGGGAAGTAATCCGTGTTTTTCACAAAACTTGATGCTGTGAGGTATATCTGGCCCGCCTTCCTCTTTTCCACGCATGAGCATGAAGCCCAAAACCGTCGTCATCACCGGCTGCACCCGCGGTCTCGGCCGCGCCATGATCCCGCCCTTTGTCGAAGCTGGCTGCCAAGTGGTCGGCTGTGGTCGCCGCGAGGCCCAAATCGCCGAACTCGGCTCCAAATGGCCCGCGCCGCATCTTTTTGCTGCCTGCGATGTCTCGCGTGAGGCCGACGTGGCGGCCTTCTGCGCCTCGATTCTCGAAAAATTCGGCCCGCCCGATCTCGTGCTGAACAACGCCGCCATCATCAATCCCAACGCGCCACTCTGGGAAACCAGCGCGGAGGATTTTAGCCGCATCATCGACATCAACATCAAGGGCACCGCCGCCATGATGCGTCATCTGCTCCCTGCCATGCTGAAACGCGGCTCTGGGGTGATCGTGAACTTCTCCTCCGGCTGGGGCCGCTGCACCGCCGCCGAAGTGGCCCCTTACTGCGCCACGAAATACGCCATCGAAGGCCTCAGCATGGCCACCGCTCAGGACACCGGCGGCAAAGTAGCCATCATCCCCATGAACCCCGGCATCATCGACACCGACATGCTCCGCAGCACCTTTGGCGACAGCGCCGGAGACTTCCCTGATGCCACCGCCTGGGCCAAAAGAGCCGTGCCCTACTTCATCAAACTCGGCCCCAAAGACAACGGCCGCCCGCTGACCGTGCCGGGAGGGTGAAGTGTTTGCCCATCGGCTTGCGATAGCCACGACGGCACCGGTCATCTTTTGTTTTGGGGAGGAACTACCCGACTGCATTGGTATCAATCTTTGGCTGGGTCGGAAGAAGCCTGTCGCTCATGCTTTGAGGCGGGAGTCAAAGGCTGCAAAATCGCAACCACACGTCGGAAGACTTCGACAACTGATGCGCTGAGCGCCTGATCTTTGTAGAGCAATCCACCCACCAACACCAGCATGATGACATCTCGGGGCTGCCAAAGTCCGAAGTGTCGTCGGAAACTGGTGTGCCATTTTTCAGTTTCTGTATTCTTATTCATAGGGATTAAGAGGTCGAGTGGCTTAGGCTTCAGAGTGGTGGAAAAACCGGCTGTTTTTGAACACCGGGAAGCTTATGAGGCCGGTCGGGGTTGTCGTGTCGCTGTGGTTCTTGCGGCGGATTGGCCTGCCCGCGACGAGCGAAACGGGAGTTGCGCGTGGAGGAAGTGAAATGGGGCTAGGTGACAGGCATGGCTGAGCTTGTGGCAGCATTGGTCCCAGATCGAGACGCGAGAGGAGCGAGAAGGCCAGAGAGGCGAGTGTCGGGGAAGGCATGGCAGGGATGGGCAGTTGGCTGTGCTCCTTCTTCACATGCGGCGGGGGCTGTTTCACGACGTGCGATGAGCACGATGAGCACGATGAGCGCGTCGAGCATGCCGTCCCACGCTTGCTCGGCCCCCTGGCGCCAAATGTAACGCTGTGATGGTTGCGAATAACTGGTGGCATGGTGTTCTATTTGAGGTGCGATAGACATCGTCCTTTACGGTCTGGCTGTCTTGTGCGGTTGGTTGTGCTCACTCCCACTTAGCGATAGCGGGGCCACTGTGCATCACGCCCGTCACGCCCGTCACGCCCGTTACACCTCGTGCGTGGAGGAAAGAATCTGATCCAAACGACGACGACAGAGAACTTATCCTAAGCTCCTCTTACTCGCTCGTGCCAACTCGGACAACCATTCCTCCCGTGTCCGGATAACTTGCCTGCAGCCGCCAAAACGACGAAACAACGCCAGTGTCTGCCCCCCCGCCGAGGGCCTCTGCAAACTCGTCGACTGCGCCTACGGCAAGCACCGCGCAAAGGACAAAGGCCGCTACAGTGCGTGCTTCAACAATCGAGGCTCAACGGGGCATCTTGTCCCAAATGGTTTTGTTGTGCCGCTTGGCCGCATCGTATCCAGCAGCTCCAATGATTAACCAGGCGACCATGGTAAGTGCTACTTGGAAAAGCCCCAGCTCTAGAGCCGCAGCGATGATGCTAACTAGAAAACCCATCGCCAGCGCCCCGCAAAAGTGAAGAATCGCCATCCCGCATCCACCGCAATACAAAGCCCCGAGACCAGGCACTAGCAGGTTCAGCAAGAAAGCCAGCCCTGCGCTTTTTTCCTTTTGGCGGCACGTCGCGACATTCTGCCAGAGCATTTGGTCTGCGGACTTTGTCACGCCCTGCCTAGCCTTGGCAGCCCGTTCCTTTTCGATAGCCATCTCATTCACAAGGAATCGCGCATCCAGCCAGTCCTCGGTCTCCTCGAGACACACTTGCGCCTTTTGTTGGATCTGCCCACGCCGCCACATGTCGAGTATGATCTCCTCGGCGAAGGGACCGGTCATTTGTCCATTTTGTGAAAGCCAGTATCGGTTCATTGCCTCATAGTGTCTAGAATGAGCACCCCTTGCAAGATTGGCTGATGCGATTCTTATTCATTGAGTTTTCACCTAACCATCCTCCCACATGATGCGCACTTTTGTTCTCTTCCTTGTCTTTGCCATCAACGCAAAATCTCAGACAGCGCCTCAGCTCCCTCCCCTATTCAAAACCACCAAGGGAGTAGAGATCAAGAACGGAAGGATCATGTCACGAAGCGATGCTGGATTGAAGATCATGCATGACAACGGCATCATCACCTTACGCCCCACCGAGCTGCCGGCCGACATTGCCAACCAAATCGGACTAAGCCCTTCTGGTGCCCCTGAAACCAAGCCTTTGCCAGCAGCCATCACCATCACAGGCAAAACCTATGCGAACGCCGAACTAGCTGGCATCGACCCAGACGGCATTCGGATTGTTCACTCCGAGGGAGCCAGTAAGATACCCTTCGAAGAGATGCCACCCCAACTTGTTCAGGACTTTGGCCCCTTTGATGCCGATCTAGCCATCAAGTATCGCGCACAGCAAAAGGAGATGCAGGCAGCCATTCACAAAGCTCGGATAGAGCATATTCAGAAGGAAAACGAGATCGCCGCCAGCTCGCAGAATAGCCCGACGCAAGCTCCATCAACCACCACATCACCGGACGCCATCGTCTCTTCCGGCGACGTCAGCCCAGTGGTTTTGGTCAAACTCTCGGCACGCTCATCTGGAGGCAAAAACCGTAACACCACTTGGGAGACAAGCTACGGCTCGTATAACCGAGAGGACACTTCTTCCCGTTCTATCTACTGTGCTGTCTCATCCCTTGTGAACACTCCTCAAACAGTGAGAATGCAATGCGTCTTCATTGTTCGGCCAATACAAGGATCTCTGGTCGGCAAGGTGGTAGAGGACAAAAAATTCCAGCTCGCCCCGTTTGCCTCTGCCATTGCTTCCGCTCAAGCAGAGGCAAAGTCCAAAGATGACAAATACGTCGCTTTAGGCATGCGATTCCAGGAAGGAGAGAAATACATCGGGTGGAGCTGGAGAGCTATCGACGGACAGGGACGCATCACCAGTGTCTTTTCATCAATGCCTCACTACGACCGGTTCGGATGGCAGACACCGTTGAACTCCAACTAGTGCGCCAAGTGCTCGCCCCCCCCTCCTCGTCGTCCCAGGCCGAACTTTCTCCCGTCCATACTGCCCTAGAAGTCACGCCCGTGTAACGGCTGATATGCACGCCCGAGAATTCCTACGTCTTTCTCGCGCCCTATATCGCCTTCTCTAAGTGGTGCCTGAGACAGGACTCGAACCTGCACTGATTTCTCAACCAGATCCTAAGTCTGGCGCGTCTACCAATTCCGCCACTCAGGCATGTTTGAGAAGCGCGGCGAGTTTCCGCATCTCCAGCAAAGCTGCAACGGGATTATCCAACGATGATGCCCTTGGCTTTGCGGTCTTTTTCGCGTTCGAGGAGCGGGATCTTCTCGGCGGTTTCGAGGACTTGGGTGCCGAGATCGCCGATTTTGGAGAAGGTGAGGCCAGTGAGAGCGGGGACTTCGGCGGCGAGGCGGGCGAAGACATCTTCAACGGTATGGATGCCATTCGAGCCGCCGAGGGCGACGATGAGGTCGCGGAGGATTTCCCAGGTGTCGCGGGCGTTGCCGGGCGTTTTGACGGCTTTGTTGAGGCGCTGGAGGCGGCCGGTGACGTTGATCATGCTGCCGCGCTTCTCGGCGTAGGCGGTGCCCGGAAGGACGACGTGGCTGAGTTCGGCGCTCGCGTTGGCCAGAAGGTGCAAAGTGGCGATGAAAGGCACTTTTTCGAGGTCGCGCTGGGCAAAGCCGACTTTGAGCAAATTCTCACCGAGGGCCAAAACACCGCGAAGGAGGCCGCGGGACATCTTTTCCTGGATGTCGGCCAGTTTGGAGCCGGGTTCGATGCCAAGGATGAGTTTGGCGCCGTTGGTGTTCGGATTGAGGTCGTCGGCGCGGAGGTAGTTATCGGAGCCGCCGGTGCGGGGGATGACATCGACGTTGGTGGTGCCAAGCAGGGCGGCGAGGTGTTTGACGAAGAAAAGCTCTTCGTTGGTCATCCGGGCGCTGGCGATGATGGCGATCTCCTCGCCCTTTTTGCCGGCGAGAGCGGTGGCGATGGTGTTGAGCGCGGTTTTCCAGCTCGCGATCTCGTGTTTGCCGCCGGTTTTGACCATCGGGTCGGTGAGACGGAATTCGCTGTTCACGAAGTGGAAGTCGAGACGGCCGCTGTCGCACATCCAGGTGGAGTTGACGTCGTTGTTGTCGCGTGGCGTTTGACGATAAATCGTATCGCCACGAGCACCTATTTCCATGTTGCAGCCGCGACCGCAGCCGGTGCAGATGCTGTTTGTCTCGGTGAGGAACCACACGCGCTGCTGGAAGCGGAAATCAGTGCTGGTCAAAGCGCCGACGGGGCAGATATCGACGGTGTTGAGCGAGTAATTGTGCTCCAAACGCTTGCCGGTATGCACGGCGAGGGTGGTGTGGCTGCCGCGTTCGGTGAAGCCGAGCACGGGTTCATCAGCGATCTCGGCGGTGAAGCGGATGCAGCGGCTGCACATGATGCAGCGCTCGTCATCGAGGCGCACACGCGGGCCGATATCGACATTCTTCGGCTTCTTGACCTTGTCTTCGCGGAAGCGGCTTTCGCCTTTGCCGTGCTCGACGCTGAACTCCTGAAGGCGGCACTCGCCGGCCTGGTCGCAGATGGGGCAATCGAGCGGGTGATTGATGAGGAGGAATTCCATCACGCCTTTGCGGCATTCCTGCGTGAGCGTGCTTTCGGTGCGGATGCCCATGCCTTCGGCGACGGTGTTTGCACAGGCGATGACGGGGCGCGGCATCCAGCCGATCTTTGGCATGCCGTGCTCGTCTTTCTCAGGCTCGGTGCCGGGAGCGGGGCGCGGCGGCATGCCCATCTCGACGAGGCACATGCGGCAATTGCCGGGGGAGGAGAGCTTCGGGTGGTAGCAGTAGTGCGGGACTTCGGCCTTGGCCTGCTTGCACGCTTCGATCATGCGCGTGCCTTTGGGGAACTTGAGCCAGACGCCGTCGATCTGCACGTTCACGAGGTCGGCAGGAGGGGGCGGCGCGGCGGCAGGGGCGGGAGCTTCAGCGGGAGCGGGCATGAGCGAAGGGGAAAAAGGGGGGGAAGGCTGGCCGATTATCGGAGCGCGAGGGGGAGCGGCAACCCGATTTTGTGAAAAGTTTCACAAGCGGTCCAGACGACGTCGTTTTACGACCCCTCGCCCGGAAAGAGCATCCAGCGGTCTGCCACGATCTCTTTGATCATGACGCAGTGATCGGACTGTGCGGCGGGCGGAAAGCCCACGCGGAGGGTGACGGCTTGTTTGGCACCGGGCAGGCGCAGCGGCGGCAGCGGCACCTCAGGCGGGAGGGGATTCGGGAGGCGGACGCCGATGAGATTTCCCACGGCGATGCCGAGCTGGCTTTTCCGCAACACATAGCCAGTGAGCGAGTGCATGCCATCCGGGCTGCGGAGCTTCACCGCGAGGAAGCGGGCTTTGTCATCGAATTCGTAGTTGTAGTAATCTGATTCCATCGCGACGACGCGAAGGAGAGCGGGGATGACCTGACGGGTCTTTTTCAGGGCGGGGATCGTGACTTCGCTAAAGCCGGTCCAAGCCTCCCAATCGAGCATCAGCGGCCCGGCGGGCGAGCGGTGAAAGTAGGCCGGCAACACGCTGTCCGGCCGTGAAGCAGAGCGATAGCGCAGGAGCACCACTTTGGAATCTCCGGCGCTGATGAGCGTGCCGCCGGCGAGATCGAGCGGCTCGGGATCGGTCTCGTGGCGGTCGTCATAGTGGAGCTTCAGGTGGGGCTCGAGGAGGCTGGCATTGTAGATGAGCGGCAGCTTGGCCTGCCACGAGGCAGCCTGGCGATAGGTTTGCAGGGCTTTGACAGCCTCCTGGACCATGGCGGAATCCGGCTCGAGTTCCTCGGAGGTCAGCGGGAGGTTTTCACCCTGGCCCTGATAAGCGGGACCGGCGGGCTTGCCCATTTCGGAGGCCTCGTGGCGGGCGATGCCGGTGAGCGTGGGGCTAGGGGCGTGCTTCGAGAGCAGTTTCCGGCGCACGGCATCGTCATCGTCATTCGCGATGCCGCGGATGGTGGGAGGCATTTCTTCCAACGTGGGTGCATTGGGATCGAGCGGCTTCACGGGCTTCACCACGGGATCGCGTAGCAGCGCATGGGTATAAAGTCCCGCCGCTAGCACGGCAGAAAGAATGCCTACCACGGGCCAGAAACGGCGCTTCCAGCGACTCCGCCGACTGCGCCGCCGAGAGGTGGTGGGCTGGGCAAAATCCGCCCCCGAAGCCGGTGACGGCGTCTCATCTTGGCTTGCATCATCGTCCTGGTTCATGGCTGAAAAATCGTGGGCGATTCTGCCGGGGCGTCTCGGCGAAGGCAATAGAAGGCTGAGGAAAATTACTCTCGCGAATCCTCCGAGCTTCCTCGAACGTTTTCGCTCCCATGAATTTACTCCCTTCCCCACTCGACCCGGGCTTCCTGATCTGCTTTGCGGCGCTGGGCAGCCTGACGCTTGTTTGCTGGGTCTGCGGACGCTTGCTCCTGCCACGCTGGATGAATCATGGAGACTGGATGGAGGCGCTGTTTCTGCGCCTAGCCGTCGGCATGATTCTGGTGACAGCCATTGCCGCCATCATCTGCCTGGGACGTCTCTCTTATGTAGTGCTGCTGCTCCCCGTGATGCTTGGGATCGGGCTCTGGCTGTGCCGTCAGCACGCTGCTGAAGAGAAACTACCTACCCCGGACGCTCCAAGGCACCAGCCGCTCATCTGGCTGCTGGTGCTGGCTCTTGGCTGCACCGCGTTTGAGTGGTGGAACACCGGCTGGGTGGGCCTGGATGGGAAGGTCACCGTGATCCACCTCGACTACGGTTTTTATGCGAACCTTGCCCACGGCCTGGGTGAAGCCCGCGTGGCGGATGCCTGGTGCGTGACGATGGGTGAGCATGCCCGCGAGTTGGAAGGTGTGCGTGATGCCTGGTATCACTGGGGTCCGGTGTGGCTGGCTGGAGCGATCCACCAAATCACCGGCCTGATGCCGCTGGCGGCGCTGATGCATGTGGTGAATAGCTTCATGGATATGCTGCTCATCCTGGCGCTGGCGGCCATCACCCGCCGCCTGACCTCGATGACGCCCGGTCGCGTGCTCATGATCGCCGTGGCAGCCTTTTTCGGGGTGCAATTGCTGCGTTACTTGGGGAAAGAATGGTTCGCCCTGAATCCGAAGGCCGGATCACTGCACCTGCTGCGCTTTAATTTGGCCTACACCTTCAGTTACAAACACGAGGCGATCATCGTGCTAGGTGCCCTGCTGGCCTGGCTACGCGGGGAGGGACGCTTCGCCATCGCCCTCATGATTTGCGCGGCCATTTGCTCACCGCACGTCGTGGCAGCGGGCGGAGTCACGGCAGGTATGCTGCTGCTCATCGGCGCGGCACGGCGGGATGCCTCTCAAGGCAAAATGGCCGGCACGCTCATCGCGGCGCTTTTATTTACCTGGGCCTCGCTGCACCTCGTCTTCGGCGCTCGGCTGCCCAAAGCGGAGGGGCAGAGCTTGGTGAAATTCGATTTCGATCATCTGCTGGATACTGCTTGGCTTGGCACGCAGGATTTTTGCACGGCCCTCGTGCTGGGCATCCTCTCGGTGCCAGGCATTTGGCATCTGCTGCGTGGCAAAGATCCGCGCAGCACGGCTCAAAGCCGCACGCTCGGCTGGATGGCGCTCGGTGGCATGGCGGGCAGCTTTTACGGCTACCGCCTGCTCGATGGCGTGGCGGATAACATGCACATGGTCCTTTTCCCGCATGCTGTACTCATCATGCCCGCAGGCATCTGGGGACTCGCACGACTCGCCAGCGCTACCCAGCTAGCCCTGTGGCAGCGTAGCCTGAGTGTGCTCGCCATCGTGCTTTCCGCCGTCATGGGCCTCGCCGATCTCGCCCAGGCCCGAGACGCCTATCAGCGCCCTTGGAAGGTCAGCGAGATGGAGCAGATGAAAAAAGCGCTCGGGGGGCGTGCCGCAGGTTACTTCTCCAAATCGGATGGGACCTGGTGGATCTCTGATCACAGCTCCCTCGCAGCCATGCTCGAAGCCCGTCTCGTCCGCCTCGTGCCGCTGGCTGGCGAGCTCAAAGGTACCAACAAGTTTGCCCGGTTCTACGGAGCATTGCGTCCCTATGAACTCGTCCCCCCGGCACCCGGCGAAGCCTCGGAGGCATGGGCACTGCGCTTTGCGGAGCACATCGGCGTCCAGTGCTTCTTTGAAATCGCGGGCGAAAAGCTTCCCTCCAGCATCAAAGCCCAGGCACGCGAGGTCACCCGCATCCCGGGTCTCGTGCTCTATGAGTGGATCAAGACGCCTCCAGCAGGCGGGCAGACACCGCCGCCATGAGCCCGGCCTTGCGAGCCGCCTGATTCACGGCATGAATGCGCCCCCTTTCAAGACCGCCGCATCCGAACGACCGCCCCATGGCCGCCAAGCAACACCGCTTCATCCTCTGCTTCGATTTCGATGGCACCATGATCAATCCGGCGGGTAGCCCCGTGTATCATCCAGGGCTTGGCAACATGATCGAGGCCCTCCGCACCCAGGGCGCCGCATGGATCGTCAATACAGGCCGCAGCCTCGGGCAGACTTTGGAAGGCCTCGCCCAGCATGGCATCTTCAAAGAGCCGGACTTCATCATCGCTCAGGAGTGCAACATCTATAAACCCGGCTTCTTCAGCCGCTGGAAAGACTACGGCTCGTGGAATCGCGAGGCCCTTCGAGCCCAAGAGCGCTTCGTCCGCGATCACAAGCCCGCACTCGATGCCATCAAGCAATTCGTTGGCACTCAGACCCGCGCCAGCTTCGTCGATCATGGCGAAAACGAACTCGGCATCGTCGGCACCCACGACAGCGAGATGGATGCCATCTGCGCCTACATTGATGCGCACGCCGCCCAGGCCCCGGACATCGGCTACCACCGCAACGGCATCTATCTGCGCTTCTCCCACTCCGGCTACAGCAAAGGCACCGCCTTGAGCGAGCTCGCCCGCCTCCTCGGCCTCACCTCCGCTCAATGCTTTGCCGCCGGGGATAATTACAACGACCTCAGCATGCTCGATCAGCGCCACGCCCGCATGATCGCCTGCCCCGGCAATGCCCTCGATCCCATCAAGCACATCGTCCACGCCCGCGGCGGCTTCGTTGCCACACGCCCCGCCAGCGAAGGCATGATGGAAGCCCTCACGCACTACTTTGGCGGTGCCCCGGCATGACCCGAAGGGGGTAAATAGGTGATTTCTGCCCTCGAAATCGCCTCTTCTCTTCGCCCTTTGCCCTATGCCCTTCGCCCTCTGCATTTTTTAGCTTGCCGAACCGGACCACTTGTGGAAGTCTCCGCCCCCCTCGCTCCCAGCGTGGGTCAAATCACTCCCTCTTTCAGGCTATGGCATACGCAATCATCCAAACTGGTGGCAAGCAATACAAGGTCTCCGTCGGCGATAAGCTCGACGTGGAGAAACTCGTCATTGCCGAAGGCGACACCGCTACCTTCGATCAAGTTCTCGCTGCCGGTGAAGGCTCCAACATCCGCGTCGGTGCCCCCACCGTGGCAGGTGCCAGCGTCAGCGCCAAGGTGCTCAAGCAGCACAAGGCCGACAAAGCGACCACCTTCAAATTCCGCAAGCGCAAGGGCTTCCACAAGACTCGCGGCCATCGCCAGCCCCTCACGCTCGTTCAGATCACCGCGATCAACGCCTGATTTTTTAACCCCCCATCCCCCTCACTCGTCATGGCACATAAGAAAGGTCAAGGCAGCGTCAAAAACGGACGCGACTCCAACAGCAAGCGCCTCGGCGTGAAAAAATTTGGCGGTGAATCCGTCATCGCCGGCAACATCATCCTCCGTCAGCGTGGCACCAAGTGGATCACTGGTAGCAACGTCGGCCTCGGCAAGGATCACACCATCTTCGCTCTCGTGGACGGCAACGTCCGCTTCGACAAAGACGGCCGCCGCGTCAACGTCGTCCCCGTCGCCCTTCAGGCGTAATCGACTTCGACATCAATTTCTCAAAAGGGCGTGGATCATCTCCACGCCCTTTTTTGCGCCCACAGCCTCACAAACGTCCATTCTAAGCCGTGACCGCCCTCGAAACCCTCCTCCGCGAGCAAATCAGCACCGCCCCGAGCGGTCTGCTGCCCTTCGCAGCGGTGATGGAACTGGCGCTCTACCATCCTCAACACGGCTACTACGGCCCCGGCCCGCGCCGCCTCGGCCGCAGCGGCGATTTCTACACCAGCGTCAGCACCGGGCCGCTGTTTGGAAAGCTCCTCGCCATGCTCGCTCGCCACGAATGGGACAAGCTCGGCCAGCCCGCCGATTTCGCTCTCATTGAGCAGGGTGCCCACGACGGTCAGCTCGCCGAGGACATCCTCACCGCGCTCGACATCCCCGCCACCCGCTACCTCCTGCTCGAACCCAATCCACGCTACCGCGAGGCCCAGCGCCAGCGCCTCGGCGACCGCGTGACGTGGATCGAAAGCCTCGCCGAAGCCCCCGCGCATGCCTTTTACCTCTGCAACGAGCTGCCCGATGCCTTCCCCGTCCATCTCGTGCGTTGGGACGGCCAAAACTGGCTCGAACTCCACGTCGATGCCGCTTTGAACCTCGTTCCTGCCCCGCCCAGCAGCCCCGAACTCGCCGCCGAGGTCGAAAAACTCCCCCGCGACCTCGATCCCGGGCACACGATGGAAATCTCCCTCGCCATGCTCACCTGGGTGCGGCAGCTCGCTCAGGTCCCCTTTTGCGGCAGCTTCTTCATCGCCGATTACGGCCTCGACGCCGAGGAGTTCCTCGCCCGGCCCACCGGCACCCTGCGCCGCTACCGCCAGCATCAGACCGATGATCAAATCCTCGCCGAACTCGGCGAATCAGATCTGACCACGTCCATCAACTTCACCCGCCTCATCACCGAAGCCGAATCCCACGGCCTCCGCGTCCTCGACTACGATCACCAGGGCCGCTTCCTCACCCGCCTCGCCGCCCCCTGGCTCGCCAGCCTCGAAGGCCGAGGCCTCAATGCCGCCACCCTCCGCCAATTCCAATCCCTCACCCATCCCGCCATCATGGGGCGGTCGTTCCGGTGCTTGTGGATGGGGAAAGAAACTCGCTAAGCCTCACCGAGCTTTTCCAACGCTGCTTCCGCCAAAGCTGGGGCAAGCCAGAAGCCAGCTTGATTATCGAGATCGTCCAAAACAGGTTTGATCGCCGATAAGAGCCCTGAGCGCTTCGCCTGCATCAGGACACCAAGCACACCGATGGCTTGCATGCCGAGGAGATGGGCCGCTTTTCGGCCTGCGGATTCATCCATGAGCACAGCTTGAGCTTCCAACTGCATCGCCAGTGCAAGCGCCGCCGTTTCCCCAGCGTGCAAATTCGGCATCACCGCAATCGAATCGGGAACCGCATCCACCGACATCACCTTCAGCCAGCTCGGCACACGCAGGCCTTGAAACCTCGGCTGTTGCTTACTCAATCTCTCAAATTCCGACCTGACTTCTTCAGGAATGCTAACCTCTCGAAACAAAGCGAGAAGCAAGTGCTCCTGCCTCACGCAGCAGAGGTTCAGAATCACCGACGTGTCCGCTACGACGATCATGCCGGGAATAGCTTATCGAGCGCATCCAGATCATCCGTCAGATCATCTGCTGAATACTGCCGTGGTATCTGCCGGTCTCTTAGAACCGACTGAAAACCCACCAAATCTAGACCTGACAAGTCAGCACCTGTCACAGCACTAATGCGCCCCCGAGCATACAACGCACAAGCCAGTTCCAAACGCAGATCATCCGCGCTGAACCGCCGGATGGCGCTGATTTCAGGTAGTTCCAAGGTCATGCGAGAGTGTATCCAGTCCGTCATTGCCTGACAAGCCTCCATTTACCTCGGCACGACCGCGATACCGTTTCGAACGATCCAGCCGGGCTTTTCGAGATTTTCACGGCCATCGGCTGTTTTGAACCACAAACCCGTCGAAGGGCCGCCATCGAGGTTCAGCGCTCGTTTCACCGAGAACTTAGGAATGACTCCAGGCGTAGTCAAAAGCCGTGCCAGTTCCATAAGGCCGATCTCTTGCGCTGTGCCGATGGCCCAATGTCCCGCGCTGTCGGTCAGAATGAAGGTGCGGGCGTTCTTCGGCTCAGGCTTGCCATCGGAAGGCGGCGACCAAGGTTTGCCATCGCTCACCAGCCATGGGCTGCACTGCAACATCTCCGTGATCTTCGGATCATCGCGAAACTCCAGGTCCCAGACGAGCTCTGCTTTGCCATTCCTTACGATGAAGCTGCCGCCATACTCACCACGATTCAAGAATGTCCCGCTGCGCATCCCAGCGGCGATCTCCAGGCCCGAAGGCTCGCGTTTGCCAACCTCGAAGTAGCCTCCATTGCAGACGGCGAGAGCTTTGTGCTCGCGTCCCCAGGCGTCGAGCTGCTTCTCGGACTGCCTTCCAGGGTTCGCCAGCACGCGGAGGGCGGTCTCGGCCTCGTCAAAGAAGACTAGATGCAGCATCACGCCATGAACTCGCCTCTGGACATATCGTGCTCCGTTTCCCAGCTCCGAAGGCTGTGCATAGAGATCAAGCCGCCACGCCGTGAAACCCACGACGAGCAGCAAAGCGATCCAGAAGGGCGGGCGGGCTTTCACAAGTGCATGATGCCAGCAAACGATGAAAGGTGTCAACACCGGGGTCTTGAATGGCCATGGCTTCAAAACTCGAACCATGGATTGGGATGTGCAAACCATGTGACAGTCCGATTGCCCAAGTTTAAGCAATCAGCCAACTCAATTCATCATGCGCATCGGCATCACAGGAGCGACGGGATTTCTCGGCAGGCATGTCATCCGGCAGGCTCAGGGGGGCGGGCATGACCTCATCGCTTACTCGCGAAGCCAGCTCGGGCTGCCAGTGCTGCTCGCCAAAGAAACTCTCACGCAGCCGAAAACGGCTCCTCATGAGCTACCGGAAACCCAACTCGATGCGCTCGTGCATCTGGCGGGTGAATCGCTGATGGGACTCTGGACGAAAACGAAACGCGAACGCATCTGGAAGAGCCGTGTGGAATTCACCCAGGGCCTCGTGAAGCATCTCGGCACCTGGAAGGCGGAGAACCGACCTCGGGTACTCGTGTGTGCTTCGGGAGCTGGTTATTACGGCCAGCGGGGTGATGAGGTGCTCGATGAGCGTTCGCCCTCCGGCGCGGGTTTTCTGGCGGAGCTCTGTGTGGAATGGGAAAAGGCCGCGAAGGAAGCGGAGCAGCTCGGCATGCGGGTCGTGATGCTGCGCACGGGCATGGTGCTCGGGCCAGATGGCGGGGCGTTTCCGTTGTTGAAGCGTGTGTTTGGCTTCGGGCTCGGCGGGAGGCTTGGAAATGGCCGCCAGTGGATGCCGTGGATTCACGTCGAAGATGCGGCAGGGCTGATTTTGCGGGCCGTGAATCACGATGACCTTCGCGGGCCGATCAATCTCACCGCGCCACAGGCCGTAACGAATGCCGAGTTCACTGCGACGCTGGCGAAAGCCTTGCATCGCCCAGCCTTTTTCCATGCGCCAGCCTTCTCCATGCGACTGCTGCTTCGCGGCATGGCTGATGAGATGCTGCTGGGCAGCCAGCGAGTGAGTCCTCGCGCCGCCACCGATTCAGGCTACACTTTTGCCCATCCGAACCTTCAGGAGGCACTCGCCTCGCTACTTGGAACCTGAAACTTGAAACCTGACACCCAGATGGCCTCCCAACAAACCACCATCGGCCTCATCTACGATTACGATCAGACGCTGAGCCCGACGTACATGCAGGATGAGACGCTCTTCCCGCACTTCGGCATCAACTCAACGCAGTTTTGGAAGCGCAGTCGCGAGCTGGTGGATCAGGAAGGCTACGATGGTGAGCTGGCCTACCTCAAATGCATGCTCGACTACCTCGACATGGATCGCCCCACCAACGAGGACCTGCGCCAGCTCGGTGCGAAACTGCGTTTTTACAAAGGCGTGCCGGAGATCTTCTCGGAACTCGACAACGTGCTCAACGACCAGCACCGCCTGCTCGGCGTGAAGATCGAGCACTACATCGTCTCCAGCGGCCTGAAGGCCCTGCTCGATGGCTCCACGCTCGCACCTTACATCAAGCGCATCTTCGGCTGCGAGTTCGGCGAGGACAAAAACGGCCGCATCACCTTCCCGAAGCGTGTCATCAGCCACACGACGAAGACGCAGTACATCTTCCGCATCAACAAAGGCATGCTCGAGCCGCACGAGGACGTGAACGACCACATGGCTCCTGAGTTGCGCCCCATTCCCTTTCAAAACATGATCTATGTGGGCGATGGCCCCACCGATGTGCCCTGCTTTACCCTGATGAAACGCTACGGCGGCAACGCCATCGCCGTGTACAACCCTGATGAGGCCAATCGCGCCAGCTTCCGCAAATGCTTCCAGCTCACCGGGCTCGCTGAACGCGTGAAGCACATCGCCCCAGCGGATTATCGCCCGGGCAGCCACCTGCGGCTGTTGATTGAAGAGATGGTGCGGGAGATCGCCGACACGATCGTGCGGAAGAAGAAGCAGGAGATCGAGGACGGCACGGTCTCCGCGCCGCATTTTTGAGGTCTTGAAGTGATGCGGGCACTCTTGCCCGCATAAACGGTTTTCTTGCGGGCAGGAGTGCCCGCCTCACTCTCCACCATCCACCAGCAGCGGCTCCACGCTGGCCTGGATCAGCTCGATGAGAGCCGGACTCATGAATTCGTAGTCATCGGGAATGTCGAGCACCTCGACGCGGAGGTCGTGAAACACCTCCGTGAAGTCCTCCCGCAGCTTCTTTTTGTGCGAAGCCTCCATCACGAGCACGAGATCCGCCCAGCGCAGCAGCTTCTCCGAAACACGACGCCTCGCCGAGGCACTCACCCCGGCGCTGCGCACCTCGACTCGCGGATCATTTTGATACAACGCCTCCGCCGTCGGGCTGCGCCAATGGTTACGGGAGCAGAGGAAGAGGAGGCGCATGATGTTTGGAGTGATGCGGGCACTCCTGCCCGCACCTCGAATGTCGCCAGAACATCGTTGCGGGCAAGAGTGCCCGCATCACTTTTGGGGTGTGAAGACCATCACTGCACAAGATTTTTGGCCCTTTGACTGGGAGGCGGTTGGAAAGTCGTATCGAAGACGCCTGCCCCATCTCACGCAGCCGGGTGCGATTTACTTCGTGACCTTCCGCTTGGCGGATTCGGTGCCGAGCGAAGTTGCTGCTCAATGGAATGACGAGAAGACATGCTGGATTGCCATGCATCCGCCGCCCTGGGCAGCCGAGATCGAGCGTGAGTATCACCGACGCTTCACCATGCGTATGGAGCGCTGGCTGGATGCGGGCCATGGAACCTGTGTTTTGTGTCACTCGGACCTGCGGGCTGAGGTCGTGCGCAGCTTGCAGCACGACGACGGAGTTTCCTTTGAGCTCGGTGACTGGGTGATCATGCCCAATCACGTCCACCTGCTGCTCAAGCCGCTCATCGAAGTTCCGATTTCAAAGCTCCTGGGGCCCGTGAAGGGTGCCAGCGCACGACGAATCAACGAGCAACTCGGAAGCGGAGGCCCCCTTTGGATGGACGAGTCGTTCGACCACATCGTGCGTGGCATGGACTCGCTGAGAAAGTTTCAGAAGTATATCGCGGAGAATCCGGCGAAGGCAGGCCTCAAACCGGAATCATTCAGCCACGAACAACGATGGCTTTTGAAGTGATGCGGGCACTCTTGCCCGCACCGTGAATCGGGAGACGTTCGTTATGCGGGCAGGAGTGCCCGCATCATTTCCTCACCAACAAACTCTTCCCCGTCATCTCCGCCGGTTGCTTCACGCCGAGCATGTCGAGCAGCGTGGGCGCGATGTCGGCGAGCTTGCCGTTGGCGACGGTGTAGTTCGCGGAATCCGCTGCGACGTAGATGCCGTGGACGAGGTTCGTGGTGTGGGCGGTGTGCGGGGAGCCGTCGGCGTTGCGCATTTGCTCGCAATTGCCGTGATCGGCGGTGATGAAAAGCTTGCCACCGAGTTCGAGCACTTTTTCCACGATCATGCGCACGCCGAGGTCGATGGTCTCGCAGGCATGCACGCCTGCCTCCACGACGCCGGTGTGGCCGACCATGTCGGGATTGGCGTAGTTCATGATGACGGCGTCATACTTTTCCAAACGACGCAGCACCTCAAACGTGAGGTCCGGAGCGCTCATCTGCGGCTTTTTGTCGTAGGTGGGCACTTCTTTGGGCGAAATGGCCAAATAACGGTCTTCGCCCACATTGGGCTCTTCGATGCCGCTGTTGAAGAAGAAGGTGACGTGCGGGTATTTTTCCGTCTCAGCGGCGCGGAGCTGCGTGAGGCCTGCGGCGGCGATGATTTGGCCGAGGTTGTTGCTGAGGCTCTCGGGGCCGAAGATGACGCGGGCACCGAGGTCGGTGTAGGTGGCGTCGTATTCGGTGAGCGTGTAGTAGCCGGTCTTCGGTGTCACTTCGCGGTCGAAACCGGCGAAGTCGGCCTTCAAGAAGGCCTCGCTGAGCTGGCGAGCACGGTCGGCACGGAAATTGAACCACAGGATGACATCGCCATCGCGGATGCGCTGCTCGTTGGCATTGGAAAAAATCATCGGCTGCATGAATTCATCGCCACGCGGATCGCTCGGATAGGCCGCCTTCACCGCGGCACTCGGCGCATCGCTGCGCACTTCACCACGACCGAGCACGATGGCATCCCAGGCGAGTTTGTTGCGCTCCCAGCGCTTGTCGCGGTCCATGGCGTAGTAGCGGCCGATCACGGTGGCGATTTGAGCACCGCTAGGTTTCAAATCGGCCTCCAGCTTGGCCATGTAGGCCGCACCGCCGGTCGGTGACGTATCACGACCATCGGTGATGGCATGCACCATCAAATCGGTGACGCCGGCGGCCTTCGCGGCATTGCAGAGCGCGGCGAGATGGTCCTGGTGCGAATGTACGCCGCCATCGCTGATGAGGCCGAGGAAGTGGAGGCGCTTGCCCTTGGCCTTCTCGAAGGCCTCGACGAGCACGGGCATCTTCGCCAGTTCGCCGTCACGGATGCTCTTGTTGATGCGGGTGAGGTCTTGATAAACGATGCGGCCCGCACCGAGGTTGAGGTGCCCCACTTCGCTGTTGCCCATCTGGCCTTCCGGCAGCCCCACGTCCTCGCCGCTGGCGCTCACGGTGCCACGCGGGTAGGTGGCGTAAAGGTGGTCATGGAAAGGCGTCTTCGCGAGCAGCGTGGCATCGCCATTGGCTTGTGCTTGAGCTTTGCCGCCGGGATTGATGCCCCAGCCGTCGCGGATGATGAGAACAACGGGTTTTTTAGTCATGGATACGGGTCAATGGGTCAAAGCAGCGGGGCCGTCAAGGTGGTCAAGGGGTCAAGAGCGGTGAAAAGCACCTTCCCGACCATTTGCAGGCGCAAACTCCATCTGGTCGAGCACGTCGCGTTGAACCTCGAAGCCCGGAGCCACTTCGAGGAGTCGGAGGCCGTTTGAGGTGAGCTCGAAGACCGCTCGCTCGGTGACGTAAAGCACCTTTTGGCCGCGGGCGAGAGCGGAGGGGCCGTGGAAGCACACATGCTGGATGTGCTTCACAAATTTGGCGTTCCCCTTTGCCTGAAACGTGCAGCAAAAGACAAGGCGGCGAGCGGCCTGGGCGATGTTGACGAAGCCACCGACGCCGGCAAAGCGATCGCCGAGGCTGGCGACGTTGACACTGCCCTCGGGGTCGATTTCCACCGCGCCGAGGATGGCGATGTCGAGGCCGCCTCCATCGTAAAAATCGAATTGGGCCGGTTGATCGATGATGGCCTCGGGAAAGTGGCTGCATCCAAAACTGAGGCCGGAGGCCGGCACGCCGCCGATGGGGCCGCTCTCGACGGTGAGCGTGAATTCACTCAAGCGGCCTGTTTCCGCCGCGACCATCGCCACGGCCTCAGGAAGGCCGATGCCGAGGTTCACGATGTCGCCGGGCCGGATCTCCTGCAAGGCACGGGCGCCGATGCGTTTGCGATCGGACTCGGGCATGACAGGCAGGTCGAAGCCGCTGGCATTCGTGACGACGAAATCTTCGTTGAAGACCTCGCCAAAGGTCTGGTCGTGCATCACACCACCGCTGGTGACGAGGTGATCGACGAGGATGCCTGGCACGCGGACGGCTTTCGGGTCCGGCAGCGCATCCACGACGCTCTCCACCTGGGCGATGACGAAGCCGCCGTGGTTTTTCGCCGCTTGGGCCAGCGAGAGCACCTCGCCGATGAGGCCCTCGCCTTCCATGCTGAGATTGCCACGAGCATCAGCGTAGGTCGCCCGGATGAGGGCGACGTGGATGGGCACCGGTTTGTAGCGCAGCCACGTCTGCCCATCGAGTTCCAGACGCTCAACGAGCGGCTCGGTGGTGCGAGCGTTGAGTTTTCCGCCGCTGTAGATGGGGTCGATGAAGGTGTTCAGGCCCACCTGGGTGATGAGCCCCGGGCGTTTCGCCGCGATTTCCCGCGTGAGCACGCTCAGCACGCCTTGGGGCAGGTTGTAAGCCTCGACTTCGTTCGCCAACGCGAGGGTACCGAGCTTCGGCGCGAGGTTCCAGTGGCCGCCGATGATGCGCTTGAGCAGGCCGCGATGGGCGAGGTGGTTCAGGCCGCGTTCGCCGCGATCCCCCTGGCCGGCGCAGTAAAAAAGCGTGAGATCCGTCGGCGTGCCCGTTTCCAAAAAGCGCCGTTCCAGCGCTGCGGTGAGCATTTCGGGATGCCCGGCCCCCACAAAGCCGCCCACGGCAATCGTAACGCCCGATGGAATGGCGGCGATGGCTTCATCAGCAGTGGAAAGGCGGGCCGGGGAACGCATGGGCGGCCCGCTTTGTAGTGGGCCGAGCCTCCGGCGGCAAGAGTCCTCATCGGGAGGCCCGCAAATCGCTATTTCCTACTTTACACATCGGGAATCAGGTGAATAAATCGCGCCCCGCTCATGAATCCCGAACAAATCGCCGCCCTCAATGATGAAGCCAAAGGCAAATCGCCCTCGGAAATCATCGAAATCGCCCTCGCTCATGCCGACGGCCAGGCGGCCGTGACGACGAATTTCCGCCCTTATGAGGCCGTGATCCTGCATTTGGTCACGAAGGCCAATGCCGACGTTCCGGTGCTCTGGATCGACCACGGCACGAATCTGCCGGAAACCTACCGTTTCGCCGAAAAGTGCCGCGCCCAGCTCACGCTTAATTTGAAGCCCTACCTGCCGCTCATGACCGCTGCCCACTGGCTGGCGCTGAATGGCGGCCAGGTGCCGATGCCGGACGAAGTGGAGCGTGTGGAGTCCTTCAGCCGCATCATGAAGCTGGAGCCCTTCGAGCGCGGCATGCGTGAACTGGCCCCGAAAGTGTGGATCACCGCGCTGCGCCGCGAGCAGAACCCGCAGCGTGCCGCCACGCTGGCTCCTTTCATGTGGGACGCGAAGTTCAACTGCCTCAAAGTGAACCCCATCCTCGACTGGACCCCTGTCGAGATGGACGCCTATCTCCTGGAGCATGCGCTGCCGAACGAGCGCACCTACTACGATCCTGCCAAGGGCGATGAAAAACACGAATGCGGCCTGCACGCGAAGCTCGTCACTGATAAAGCGTAAGCGCCCATGCCCGATCTCCCTCCAGATTTCCTGCTCTACATCGCCGCGGGTTTTGTCGCCCAGCTCATCGATGGTGCGCTCGGCATGGCCTACGGCGTCAGCGCTTCATCGCTGCTCATGGCCTTCGGCGTGCCTCCGGCGGCCACGAGTGCCACGGTGCATGCCGCAGAGTGCTTCACGACCGGTGCGTCGGCCATTTCGCATCACGCCTTTGGCAATGTGGACCGCTTTTTGTTTCGCCGACTGCTCATCCCGGCGGTCATCGGTGCCATCATTGGGGCGTATCTACTCTCCAGCATCGGTGACGTGCTAAAGCCCTGGGTTTCTGGCTATTTGATCCTCATGGGCATCGTCATCGTCATCAAAGCCTTCGTTCGCGTGGCTCCCAAAAATGTGACCACGCACCTCACGCCTCTGGGTTTTTTTGGAGCGCTCGTCGATGCCATGGGTGGTGGTGGCTGGGGCCCGATTGTCGCCTCGAACCTCATCGTGCGGGGCAATGACGTGCGCATCACCGTCGGCAGCGTGAATGCGGTCGAATTCTTCGTCACGCTCGCCGCCAGCATCACCTTTTTCCTCACCATCGGCCTCACGCATTGGAGCATCATCCTCGGCCTCGCCATCGGTGGCGTGATCGCCGCCCCGCTCGGAGCCTGGGCCGCCAAGCGCATCCCGCACAAGCCCTTCATGATTTTTGTCGGTCTTCTTGTCATCGCCGTGAGCACTCGCAATCTCCTCAAAGCCTTCGCCGTCATTTAATCCGTTATGTCCGCCATCACGCATCTTCAATTCCTCGAATCCGAGGCCATCTACATCCTCCGCGAAACCGCCGCGCAGTTTGAAAAGCCCGCGCTGCTTTTCTCCGGCGGCAAAGACTCCATCGTGATGGCCTGGCTCGCTCGGAAGGCGTTTTATCCTTCCCGTTTGCCCTTCAAGCTCCTGCATGTCGATACCGGCCACAACTTCCCTGAGGCCATGGAATACCGCGACTGGTTCGTGCAGGAAATCGGCGCGGATCTCGTCGTCGGCCTCGTGCAGAAATCCATCGACGAAGGTCGCGTGCAGGAAGAAAAAGGCCACAACGCCTCCCGCAACAAGCTGCAGACCGTCACACTGCTCGACACCATCGAGGAGCATCAGTTCGACGCCTGCCTCGGTGGCGGTCGCCGCGATGAAGAGAAGGCCCGCGCCAAGGAACGCTTCTTCTCCCACCGCAACGAATTCGGCCAGTGGGATCCGAAGAATCAGCGCCCCGAGCTTTGGAACATCTTCAACGGCCGCAAACACTTCGGTGAGCACTTCCGCGTCTTCCCGCTCTCGAATTGGACCGAAATGGACATCTGGCAATACATCCGCCAGGAAAACATCCCGCTTCCGAGTCTCTACTTCAGCCACCAGCGCAAGATCATCGAGCGCCACGGCCAGCTTCTCGACGCCAGCACCGGCATCATCCCTCTGCTCGACGAAGAAAAACCCCGCGTGAAGGAAATGACCATCCGCTTCCGCACCGTCGGCGATGCCACCTGCACCGGCGCCGTCGAATCCACCGCTAGCACCATCGACGACATCGTCGCCGAAGTCGCCGCCGCCCGCCAAACCGAACGCGGCACCCGCGCGGATGACAAACGCAGCGAAACGGCCATGGAGGACCGCAAGAAGGAAGGGTACTTCTGATTTTCGCCGCGCATGATCGTCGTCCTGGACACCAACATCCTTGTCAGCGCCCTGCGAAGCAATGCAGGGCCTTGCCACGCGCTGTTGCAGGCCATTCCGTCGAAGAAGTTCAAGCCTGCGCTGTCCGTGCCGCTGTATTTCGAATACCAGGACGTGCTACATCGCCCGGGTTTGATTCCGCCCGCCTACACCTCTCAAGACATCGACAAGATCTGCGACCAGCTCGCGGCGCATTCGAGCAGTCGTCTCATTCATTTCCTTTGGCGGACGCTGTTGCCTGATCCGAAAGACGACCTCGTATTGGAGGTGGCAGTCGCCGCCGGGGCGAGTTACATAGTCACGCGAAACTTGAAGGACTTTGGCCCGGCCGCCAGCTTTGGCATCCAGGTCGTCGGTCCGGCGCAATTCATCCAACTGATCGGAGGTCTTCCATGAGTGCTCTCACCATCCAACTGCCTGATTCTGTCTTCAACGCCATCATGACGCTGTCGAAGCGTGACGGACTTCCTGTTGAAAACATTGTTGCCACCGCAACGGCGGAAAAGGTGTCCGCCATCTACGGAATCGATTTCCTTGCACAACGGGCTGCGCAGGCTCCAAGCCAGGAGGAATACCTCCGCATCCTCGCCAAAGCCCCCAACAACCCACCCGACGCAGGCGATGAGTGGTGACGAAATTCGCTCACTGAATGCCCCGCCGCTTCCCGGCGACGAAATGCCTCAACTCTGATTTCTTGCTCTGAACCTATTTCATGGACCTCCTCGTCAATCCCACCGAATCCTCTCTTCTTCGTTTCACCACCGCTGGCAGCGTGGACGACGGCAAAAGCACGCTCATTGGCCGCTTGCTGTATGACTCGAAGTCGATCTTCGAAGACCAACTCCTCGCCGTCGAAGAGTCCTCGAAGCGTCGCGGCGATGCGCATGTGAATCTCGCGTTGCTGACCGACGGCCTTCGTGCGGAACGCGAGCAGGGAATCACGATTGATGTGGCGTATCGCTACTTCGCCACACCGAAGCGGAAGTTCATCATCGCGGACACGCCGGGGCACATTCAATACACGCGCAACATGGTCACCGGCGCCTCCACGGCCGATCTGGCGATCATTTTGATCGACGCCCGTCTCGGCGTCATCGAGCAGACGATGCGTCACACCTACCTCGCGAGCTTGCTGCGCATTGGGCACATCGTGCTCGCGGTGAACAAGATGGACCTCGTGAACTTCGACCAGGCGGTCTATGACAAGATCGTGGGCGAGTACATGAAGTTCGCCAGCGGCCTCGAAAACCTGCCGCAGGTCACGCCGATCCCGATGAGCGCCCTGAATGGCGACAACGTGGTCGAGAAATCCGACGCCACACCTTGGTACACCGGCCCGTCCTTGCTCCAGCACCTCGAAACCGTGCAGGTGCACAGCGAAACCGCCGCCGATGCGGCCCGTTTCCCCGTGCAGTGGGTCGTGCGCCCCATCTCGGACCGCGAAGACGCGAAGCTCGGCAATCTGCACGATTACCGTGGCTTCGCTGGCCGCATGGCCAGCGGCACCTTCCACGTGGGCGATGACGTGCTCGTCTATCCGTCCGAGATGAAGACGAAGATCACCGGCATCCATACTTTCGATGGCGAACAGCAGGAGGCCATCCCGCAGCTCAGCTACAGCATCACCGTCGCCGACGAGATCGATACCTCCCGCGGCGGCATGATCGTGAAAGCCAATGAACCCGTTCAATCTACGGAGGAATTCGATGCCATGATTTGCTGGTTCGCCGACAAAAAGACCCTCAAGCCGCGTGGCCGCTTCCATCTGCGCCACACGACGAATGACGTCCGCGCCGTCGTCACTGAGGTGCATTACAAAGTGAACATCAGCACTCTCGAAAAGAGCGCTGAGAACAAAGAGTTCCACCTCAATGACATCGGCTGCGTGCGCATCCGCTGCGCCACGCCCATCTTCTTTGATTCTTATTCGAAGAACCGCACCACGGGCAGCTTCGTCCTCGTGGATGAGCAGACGAACAACACCGTCGCAGCAGGCATGATCCTCAAAGCCCTAAGCGATGCAGGCGACGACGATTCCGAGGTCTCGATTTAAGACCCAGCAATCCCACCCGAAAATGGCATTCGTCAAAAGGCCGAAGTAACGGCCAGATTGTTGATGCGGCATGCGTTCCCACCGCATGCCGCGCCTTCTTATCGCCCTCTTCCTCATCACGCTCAGCCACGCCGCCGAGCCGATTCACGAAACCTTTGGGCCAGAATTTGATGCGAAGCGCTTTCTGACGCCGATCCCGAACAAGAACACCAGCGTGCGAGATGGCGTGCTGTGGACGCGTGGCTCCAGCGGCGGGAAATATCCGCCGATGGTCTATCTGCCAGTCGATGGGAAGGACCTCACCATCTCTTTTCGCTATCACCACCTCACGGCAGGCGGGTGGTTGTGGTTCTTCGTCGATGGCGATGACGGCTTCGGCAGTGAGGACCACATGCTGCGCGTGAAATTGTTGCGCGAAGGCGTGCAATTGCAGGTCGATGCGCATTCGAAGGACGCGAATAATCCGATGCGGCAAAACACCGGACGCCCGGCTGATCCGAAAAGCGGCGCTTTCCGCCTGAATGAGTTCCTTCCGCTCGAAAAAGTCGATCTGACCGCCAACAAGTGGCGTGAGATGAAACTCGTCTTTCGCGGCGAGGAGGTCATCATCACCCTGGATGGCCAAACATGGACCAAAACGCTCACACGCCCCAATTTCAATGCCACCAAGCGCAAACTCCTCTGGATGCAAAACGGCGGCGAAGCCGGCATCGAGCTGGATGACATCCAAGTGACCTTAACGACACCATGAAGACTCTTCTGCTGTTTGCTCTCTTCGCTCTCAGTTCTTCGCTCTTCGCTTCGGCGAAGCCGAACGTCCTCTACATTCTCGCCGACGACCTCGGTTATGGCGATGTGCATTGCCTGAATCCGCAGCGCGGAAAGATCGCCACGCCGCACCTCGACCGGCTCGCGGCGCAGGGCATGACGTTCACGGATGCGCACAGCGGCTCGTCGGTGTGCACACCCACGCGGTATGGCCTACTCACCGGGCGCTACGCATGGCGCACACGGCTCCAAAGCGGCGTGCTCGATGGCGGTAATGACGAGCCACTCATCGCCGCCGACAGACTCACGGTGGCCGGTTTTCTCAAACAGCAAGGCTACAGCACCGCGTGCATCGGCAAATGGCATCTCGGATTCCAATCCGATACGGATCCAAAGAAGACCAAAGGCCGCTCCGGCTTGCCGGTGGGGGCGCAAATCATCGGCGGACCGAAGACGCGCGGCTTCGACCTCTACTTTGGCTGCTCGAATGCACGCACCATGTCCTCGCTCATCGAAAACGACCACGTCATCGAGCAGATCGAGACCATCGACATGCTACCGCGGCTTGGCGCACGCGCCGTGAGCCACCTCGCGGCCTGCGCAAAGTCGGACGCGCCCTTTTTCCTCTACCTGCCGCTCACTTCGCCGCACACGCCCATCGTGCCCTCCGCAGCGTGGAAGGGCAAAAGCGGCCTCAGCGACTACGCTGACTTCGTCATGCAAACCGACGCCATCGTCGGTGACGTGCTCGCCGCGCTCGACCAACATGGCCTCGCGGAGAATACGCTCGTCTTCTTCACCTCCGACAACGGCTGCTCGCCTGCCGCGAAGACCGCGCAGCTCGAAAAGAGCGGTCACTTCGCCAGCGCGGGCTTTCGAGGTTACAAGGCGGACATCTGGGAGGGCGGGCATCGCGTGCCGTTTTTCGTGCGATGGCCAGGAAAGATCGCCGCGGGTTCGCAAAGCACGCAAACCGTCTGCCACACCGACTTCCTCGCCACCTGCGCAGCCATTCTCGATGCGAAACTGCCCGACAACGCCGCCGAGGACAGCGTGAGCCTGCTCCCCGCGTTGCTCGGCCAAGACAACGCGCCGCTGCATGAGCATGTCGTGCATCACAGCATCAGCGGACGCTTTGCCATCCGTCAGGGAAACTGGAAACTCGCCCTCTGCCCCGGCAGCGGCGGCTGGGGAAAGCCCGGCGATGCCGACGCCGCCAAACAAGGCCTGCCCGCCGTGCAACTCTACGACCTAAACACCGACCCCGCCGAGACGACAAACCTACACGACAAGCATCCCGAAGTCGTGCAACGTCTCACCAAGCTACTCAACGACATCATCACCAACGGCCGCAGCACGCCCGGTGCTGCGCAAAAGAACGACTCGCCCATCGTCGTGAACAAACCCAACCGCAAAGCCGCCAAAGAGTGACGATGAGATGCGGGGGCGATTTGCTTCTGAGCTGCGCGGAAAGTGGGAGATGCGGCCTTCACGCACGTTCTTAGCCGACCATGAAGCACCTCGCTTTCTTCCTCTTCGCCCTTTGCCCTGCGCTCTTCGCCGCTCCCAACATCATCCTCATGATGGGCGATGATCACGGATGGGAGGAGACGGGCTACCACGGGCATCCACATGTGAAGACGCCTGTGCTCGATGAAATGGCGGCGCAGGGGCTGCGGCTGGAGCGGTTTCACTCGGCGCATCCGAGTTGCTCGCCCACACGGGCGAGTTTTCTCACCGGGCGGCATCCGAATCGCATGGGCACCTTCGCGCCGGGCTGGTCGCTCCGGCCGGAGGAGATCACGGTGGCGCATGTGTTGAGCAAAGCGGGCTTCATGTGTGCGCATTTCGGCAAATGGCATGTCGGCACGGTCAAAGCGGGCTCGCCGACGAATCCGGGCGCGATGGGCTTTCATGAGTGGCTCTCGCACGACAACTTCTTCGAGCTGAATCCCTCGTTCTCACGCAACGGCGGGCCGCCGCAGGTTTTTGAAGGTGAAAGCTCCGAGATCCTCGTGCGCGAGGCGATTCAATTCATCGACCGCGTGAAGAAGGACGCGAAGCCGTTCTTCACCGTCATCTGGTTCGGCTCGCCGCACGAGCCCTACAGCGGCCTGCCGCAGGATCTGGCGCTCTACGACGACCTGCCCGCGAAATATGCGAAGAACAAAGTGCGCCTCACCTCAAACGAAACCGGCGCTCCCGTCACGCGACCGCAGGGCGAGGTGCTGCGCGAGCGCTACGCCGAGATCACCGCCATGGATCGCGCCATCGGACAATTGCGAAAGCATCTCGCCGCCACCGGCCTGCGTGAGGACACGCTGCTCTTTTACTGCGGTGACAACGGCACCTCGCCCGATGGATCGCTCGTGCGACCGCATCGCGGCGTGAAGGGCCAGATGTATGAAGGCGGCACGCTCGTCCCCGGCCTCATCGAGTGGCCGGCACGCATCCAAGCACCGCGCACGAGCCAGGTCGTCGCGCACACCAGCGATCTGCTACCCACGCTCGCCGCGCTCACCGGCCAGCCTTTGCCCAAACGCCCACTCGACGGCATCGACCTCACGCCCGTGCTCGATGGCACGATGACCGAGCGCCCGTCACCCATCTTCCTCTGGGACTACAACACCGCTCGCTTCAACGGCCTCCAAACCGAGCCCTACATCGACCCGAAGCAGCAGGAAGGCACCACCCCGCTCGCCAAGCTCTCCGGCGGCAAAGCCACGCGTGACTTCAAAAACATCCGCCACTCTGGCGACATCATCGAAGCCGACTTCCTCGGCCCCCGCGCCATCCTCGATGGTCGCCACAAGCTCGTCATCCACGACGGAAAAAAGGCCGCCAATGCCAAAACCGAGCTCTTCGACCTCGAAGCCGACCCCGAGGAGAAAAACGACCTCGCCAACCAACAACCGGAGCGAGTCCAACAACTCCAAACCAAGCTCCGCACATGGCAGGAGTCGGTATTGAAGAGCCTCACGGGCGGGGACTATGTGAAGTGAGTTTCAAACTATACTCAACAAGGCCATGAACGACTCCATCGTCGAGCAACTCCATCAACTCGACTTCGATACGACGTGGAACACGTTGATCCCAGTGCTCGACGACATGTTGGATAGTGCGGAGAGATGGATGGTCGATGATTATCATACCACAGGGGTCCTCACTATCTTGACGGCGTTTCGATCTGTATGTGAAAAGTTTGACTGCGATCTTTCGGAGCACCCACGGCTGAAATTGAAATATGAAGACCTATGCCATCGCCTTTTGAGGTGGTTCGAGGATCGTGATTCTAAGGGAGATGAGAAAGCCGCCCTGTACTGGCAGAAACTTGCGTCTCTGACACGACTCATCATGGATGAGGCATAACGAACTTGTGAAAGCACGCGAAAAGCGGAAACCTGAGTTCACAGCGTAAACTTCGCACACTGCCCCATGAAGGCGCGGGGATTGTCCCAGGCGACGCGTTGGATCATTTCGGGGGTCCAGCCGCGGTGGCGCATGGCTTGCATGGTCTTGGGGACGGCGAGGGGATCGCTGATGCCCCAGTCGCAGGCGCTGTTCATCCAGATGCGCTCGGCGTGGCGGTGCTCCAGCATGTCGATGGCGCGGTTGGGGGTGCATTTGCTCTCGGGATAGAGGGTGATTCCGGCCCAGAAGCCGTGATCGAGCACATGGTCGATGGTGTGCTCCTCGACGTGGTCGATGATGACACGCTCCGGTTTGATCTTGGGGAAGTTTTTCAGTGCCTCGACGATGAGGCGCGTGCCTTTGAGCTTGTCCTCAAGGTGCGGGGTGTGGATGAGCACGAGTTGATCGTAGTCCTGCGCCACCTGCACATGCTGCTCGAAGATTTTCAGCTCGTTGCGGCTGTTTTTGTTGAGGCCGATCTCGCCGATGCCGAGCACGCCGGGCTTGTCGATGAACTGCGGGATGAGGGCGATGACTTCTTCGGCGAGCTTGGTGTCCTCGGCCTCCTTGGGATTGATGCAGAGCCAGCAGAAGTGCTTGATGCCAAACTTGGCGGCACGCTTCGGCTCATACTCGGTGATCTGGCGGAAGTAGTCGTAGAAGCCGTCGGCGCTGGCGCGGTCAAAGCCGGCCCAGAAGGCGGGCTCGCAGATGGCCTGGCAACCGGCGAGGGCCATGCGCTCGTAGTCGTCCGTGGTGCGGCTGACCATGTGGCCGTGGGGTTCGATGTAGTTCATCGGGGAAGTTCTTGGTTCCTCGTTCTTGGTTGTTGGTTCAGGCTTTGAAGGCTCCGATGGCACCTTGCATGGTGGCCTTGGCGATGGGCTCGGTGCTGGGATCGCTGAAGCTGAGGAGGACGTCCTTGGCACGCTGGGGTTTGTCTTGCGAGAGCAGTGAAAGGGCGCGTTTGAGGGCCTGGACGCGGAAATCGCCGTCCTGTCCGGCTTTTTGGACACGGTCGAGGAAGGCGGCGAGGTCGATGAGCTTCGAACGCGAGTCCATGAAGCCGAGATCGACCAGATTGACAGGGGTTGGGGGAGTCCAATCAGGCATGCGGGGAGATTAGGCGGCGCATTCTCGCCCGCAACCGCTGGAATCGTTGCGCCTGAGCCATGGCATGCCATCGTGCAGCCCCCACCCATGCCCGACCTCAACCCCGACGAACTGCGCCGCTATGCCCGGCACCTCGCCATTCCCGAATTCGGGATCGAGGGCCAGCGGAAGCTGAAGGCGGCACGGGTGCTGTGCATCGGCGCGGGCGGTCTGGGATCGCCGATCACGATGTACCTGGCAGCGGCGGGCATCGGCGGGCTGGGCCTCGTGGATCCGGATGTCGTCGAAGTGACCAATTTGCAGCGGCAGATTCTCTTTGGGCAAAAAGACCTCGGCCGGAAGAAGCTCGATGCGGCCCGCGAGCGTCTGCTGGACATCAATCCGCACCTCGACGTGCAGCTTTATCCTGAGCGCTTCACCGCCGAGAACGCCATGCGCATCGCCGCGGGCTATGACGTGATCATTGACGGCACCGATAACTTCCCCACCCGCTACCTGAGCAACGACGTGGCTGTGTGGCTGAAGAAGCCGAATGTGTATGGCAGTATCCTGCGCTTTGACGGGCAGGTGGGCGTCTTCGCGCCGCATCTCGGTGCCCCGTGCTATCGCTGCATGTGCCCGCAGCCTCCGCCTCCCGGCCTCGTCCCATCATGTGCGGAAGGCGGCGTACTCGGCGTGCTGCCAGGCCTCATCGGCACGATGCAGGCGCTGGAGGCCATCAAATTGATCACGGGCATCGGCCAGCCGCTGCTGGGCAAGCTTCTCCATCTCGACACGCTGAGCATGCGCTTCCGCACGCTCACGCTGCGCCGCGATCCGGACTGTCCGGTCTGCGGCGACCAACCCACCATCACCCAACCCATCGATTACGAGGGCTTCTGCGGCATCCCCAAATCCCCCGCAGCATCCCCCGACCTCCCAGCCATGACCGTTCACGAACTCAAAGAGCTCCGCGATGCCGGAGACAACCACTTCCTCCTCGATGTGCGCGAGCCGCACGAGCAATCCATCTGCCGCATCGAGGGTGCCACGCTCATCCCCCTCGGTGAGCTGGAAAACCGCACCAACGAGCTGCCCAAGGACAAACGCATCCTCGTTCACTGCAAAAGCGGCGGCCGCAGCGCCCGCGCCGTGAGCCGGCTGCGCGAGCTGGGCTTCAACGACGTCTGGAACATCTCCGGCGGCATCATCGCCTGGGCGCGGGAGATTGATCCCTCCATGGCTGAATACTGATGAGCGATACCTCCTGGCTCGAAGACTTCCTCCCGCTGATGCGCTGCCCAGACACGCATCAGCCACTGCGGCGTGCGACTGCGGAGGAATGCGCGAAGCATGGTGTGGAAGCCGCGCTCGTCACCGAAGATGGCGCACGCGTTTTCGTCATCGACGATGGTATCCCGATCCTGCTCCCGGCGGAGACAATCTGACGCGGCTAGGCCGTGTTTGAAAACCATCTGGGACACTCGAATGATGCGGCAGCATAGTGGCCATCTCGCTCCGTCGAGATGAGCAAAGGGCTTTCGCCAACATGAAGGATGCCTGGAGTTCGTGAACCGTTGAGTGCGCCTAACGTCCCGCTCATCTCGCGGAGCGAGATGGCCACTTTGCTTCGCCAAATCGTCGCTGCAGGTTTACAAACGCGCTTTAGACCCTTCGCAGCACAAGCAGCACATCCGCGTAGCTGTCATCGAGCTGGCGCGGCTCGGTGAGGTCGTAGGTGAAGTCATAGCATTCGACGAACTCAAGCTCCGGCACCTTACGCAGGAGGTTCTTGAGCTGGGCGGCACTGTAGGTGCGGAACTGCCAGCGGGTCTCTTGAAGATGCGTGCGGCCTGAATCGGTAATTTTCAGCCGCGTGCGGAGATCTTCGAGGCGTGTCTTGCGATCGGCTTGCCAAGTGTGGGTGTTGCAAACGACCTCAATGGAACCCCGCCGCGCCACCCAGCGCTCATGCTCCGGCCCGTTGCGGTCGTAATCGGTCAAATGCAGGCCGAGGAAGAAGAGGCCGCCTTTTCGCAGGCATGCAGCCACACGGCGCAGGCACTCGGCCGCATCGTTTTCCGTGTGGAGATATTTGAAGGTGCTGACGAGGCAGTGCGCCATGTCAAAGCTGCCACGAACGCTTTTCGGCAGCGTGAAGCTCTGCATCCAATCCTCCCACAAGGCGGCCTTGAGACCTGCCTTGGCGATCCGTTCCTTCGCAAAGGCGATCATGTGTGCATTGCCATCGAAGCCGCTCACGTCCCAGCCCCGGCCAGCCATCTCAAGCGCCAGGCGGCCGCTGCCACAGGCAGGTTCGAGAAGGCGTTTGCCTTTGCCGCCGTGCTTCACGAGAGCGCTTTCGAGGAAATCGGCTTCCTGCTTCGTGCCGTCGTCGAAGATGATGTCGTAATAGAGGGGCGTGTCATACCAGTCGCGTTGCTCGGTGGCCATGGGCAGCATCTTGGCGGCGGGCCGGGTATTTGCACGGAAAATGGTGGAAGCATGCCTTGCAATACCTGAGCCGGGCGCTAGTCTCGTCACCGCTCGCGATTCGAAGGAGAGGTGGCTGAGTGGTTGAAGGCACCTGACTCGAAATCAGACGTTGTCGAAAGGCAACCGAGGGTTCGAATCCCTCCCTCTCCGCCATCGCAAGCCGGTCTTAAAGATCAAAAGACCGGTCACTTCAAGGCCAACAAAGCCTCCAAATCGAGCGGTCCCGTTGTCATGGCGAGCTCGCCTTTCGCATCGCGCGGCCATTCAGCGGGATCGCGGTCCACGTAGAGTTCGAGACCGTTGCCGTCGGGGTCGCTGAGGTAAATTGCTTCGCTGACGCCGTGATCGGCGGCGCCATCGAGCGGGATGTGGTGCTCGATTAGGCGACGCAGGGCATCGGCGAGAGCTTTGCGATCGGGATAGAGGATGGCGACGTGATAGAGGCCGGTGGTGCCGGGCGGAGCAGGCTTGCCGCCACGGCTTTCCCAGGTGTTCAGGCCGATGTGATGATGGTAACCACCGGCGGAGACGAAGGCCGCGCCGGGTCCGTAGCGCTGGGTGAGCTGAAAGCCGAGCACGCCGCAGTAAAAGGCGAGCGAGCGCTCCAGATCGGCCACCTTCAGGTGAACGTGGCCGATGCGGACGCCGGGATGGATGGGCGTGCTCACGACATCGCGGGGTAGTCGGTGTAGCCCTCGGGGCCGGGGGAGTAGAACCGCGCGGCATTCGGGGCATTCAGCGGCGCTTTCGCGGCGATGCGGGCGGGCAGATCAGGATTGGCGAGGAAGCTGGTGCCAAAGGCGACGGCGTCGAGTTTGCCCTCTGCGATGGCTTGCTCGGCCTCGTCAGCCGTGTAGCCCATGTTGCTGATGAGCGTGCCTTTAAAATGCTGGCGGGCGGGTGTAACCACATCACCCTGCTGAGCCTGGAAGAAATCGGCACGCATGACATGCAAGTAGGCGATGCCGCGCGTGCTGCATTGCTGGGCGATGTAGGTGGTGACGCCGACGGGATCGCTGTCGATCATGCTGTTGTAGCTGTTGAGCGGCGAGATGCGCAAGCCGACGCGGTCCGCGCCCCAGACGCTGATGACGGCGTCGAGCACTTCGAGCATCAAACGGGCGCGATTTTCCAAAGGACCGCCGTAAGGGCCGCTGCGCTTGTTGGCACCGTCGCGGAGGAATTCGTCGAGCAGGTAGCCATTGGCTCCGTGGACTTCCACGCCGTCAAAACCGGCTGCTTTGGCGTTCTCGGCGGCTTTTTTGAAACCCGCGACGATGCCGGGGATTTCGTCGTCGCGGAGTTCGCGAGGGGTGACGTAGGGTTTCTTGCCTTCCGGCGTGTGGACCTCATCGCCGGTGATCGGAATGGCGCTCGGGGCGACGGGTTGGGCACCGCCATTGAGCAACGGATGGCAGGCACGACCGCCATGCCAGAGCTGGAGCACGATTTGACCGCCTTTGGCGTGCACCGCATCGGTGACGGCCTTCCAGCCTTTCACTTGCGCCTCGGAGTAAATGCCGGGCTCCATCCAGAAGGAGGAATTGCCTTCCATGACCATCGTGGCCTCGGCGATGATCAAACCGGCGCTGGCACGCTGCGCATAGTATTCGGCCATGAGCGGCGTGGGATTGTGATCGGCATCAGCTCGGCAACGCGTGAGCGGGGCCATGAGGACGCGGTTGGGGAGCTGGAAAGCGCCGGCGGTGAGTGGGGAAAGGAGCTGCATGGAGTGGTGGAGTTTTGGAGTGATGATGGGAGAGCAGTGAAACAGGCACTCTTGCCTGTTCTTTGAATGGGCACAGACAGGAGTGTCTGTGTCACGATTGAAGATCAGCGTGGAGCTTGATGTGCAGGTGGATGTGGTCGTTGACGATGTGTTTGCCGAGGAAGCGGAAGAGTCGGCCGGAGCCGTAAACGCTGCCGAACTGGGTGCGGTCGAGATCGAGCACGCCCTGTGCGGTGAGGCGCTGGTCATCAGCGGTGGCGACGAGGATGGGGAACTCGATCTCGCGGGTGATGCCACGAAGCGTAAACTGGCCGAGCAGGAGGTGATTCGGCGTGCCGTCGGTGCAGGTGGCGAGGGGCGTGATGCTTTCCGCGATGAACTCGGCCACGGGATGATGCGCGACATCGAAGAAGTCATCGCTGTGCAGATGCGCGATGAGCATCTGGTTGATCGCGGAGTCGCTGATGTCCTCGCAGGCGATGCTGTCCATCGCGATGCGGAAGCGGGCGGCCACGAGTGCGTTATCCCGCAGCGTAATCTCGCCCTCGGCGAGGCGAACGGTGCCGCTGTGGTGATTGAAGAGATTGCGGCCCGTCCAGCGAATGAGGCTTTGCTCTGTATCCGCGCGGAAGGTGCCGCTGAACAAAGGCGCGGCGGGCAATGCGCCCTCGCCTTCCAGCGGCAATCCGGCGGCACTCCAAGCATCGAGACCGCCTTCGAAAGCCGTCACGTTCGTAAAACCAGCTGCAGTGAGCTTTTCAGCCGCCACCTTGGCATCGAGCGAGCCGCTGCCCGCGCCATACACGATGATGGCGCGGGCTTTGTCGGTCGTGAGAGTGGCGATTTGATCGAGAAAGGTCACCTCATACACGCAAGCCTGCTTGGAACCTGGAATGCGTTTCGCGGCGAAGACTTCCTCCGGCAGCACCTGCACGAGCAGCGGCGCGTTCGCGGAGGCGAGGAGAGTTTGGAGCTCGGAGGTGGTCATGGCGATGAGGTGGTGTGATGGATCACTTCACGAGGCCGAGCCAGGCTTTGCGCTCGGTGAAGAGGAGGAAGGCGGAGAGGATGCCGATGACGAGGATGGGAGGATCGGTGAGGCCAGCGCCTTTGGTTAGGAACACATGGAAGGCGACGATGTTCACGATGATCGGCCCAAGAACCAGCAGTCCGATGTTACGAGTTTTTGGCAGAGCGACGAGCAGGCCGCCGAGGATCTCCAGCACCTTCACAAAGGCGAGGTAGCCCGTTGGGAACATCGCGGCCATGAAGAGTTTGTGCGGCGCATCAGCCGGCGATGGATCGGCGGGCATCGGGATGAAGTTGAGGAAGAAGTTCGCGCCAAAGGTGATGAAGGCGAGACCGAGAAGGATGGAGGCGAGGGTGGATGCGTGTTTCATGAGGATGGATTGTTGGAGTTGTGGAGTGATGATGGGATTAAGCGAGGTCGAAGAGGAGGGCTTCAGCGTCTTCGGAGGCGGTGAGGGTGAGTGTGCCGGTGTCTTCGGTGGAGAAGGCGTCGCCGGGCTTCAGCGTGCTGTTGTGACCTGTGACGCTGCCTTTGATGAGCTGGAACCATGCGCCGCGACCGGTTTTGACCTCGTGGGTGATGGTTTGGCCTTTGGGAAGGCGCACGCGGTAGATGTCGGCGTCTTGATGAATCGTGGCGCTGCCTTCGCGGCCATCGGGTGAGATGACGAGTACTTTCGGCTCGTTTTCCTTCGCGGGATCGGGATGCCACTCGGTGTAGCTCGGCGTGAGGCCGCGCTGACGCGGGCGAATCCAGATTTGCAGGAGCGAGGCACCTTCGGTCTTTGAGGGATTGAATTCGCTGTGGGTCACGCCTTTGCCAGCGCTCATGAGCTGGATCTGGCCGGGTAGCAGCGTGCGGCCGTTGCCCATGCTGTCTTTGTGCGCCAGCGCACCCCAGAGGATGTAGCTGAAGATTTCCATGTCCGCATGCGGATGCGTGGGAAAGCCCGCGCCGGGAGTGATGATGTCCTGATTGATGACCCGCAGGCTGCGGAAGCCCATGTGCGCCGGGTCGTAGTAGTCGGCAAAGGAGAAGGTGTGATAGCTGTCGAGCCAGCCGTGGTCGGCGTGGCCGCGTTCGTTGGATTTGCGAAGGGTGAGTTTCATGGTTTGCGAGTGGTTGGGTGACACACAGCCCGCGACCGGGAGCGCGAGCGCTGCCTGGGCGATGAACTGGCGTCGTTTGGTTTTCATGACGACACGATACTTCCGCATGGCCGCACCATCAGCCAATGCCGATGCGGAAGGAAGTTCATGCCGGGAGGTAATGAACTCACGAGCGCCGCCCCAACCGGCGCTTCTGCAAGGCTTGTCGCATGTGGATGATCGTGACGACCTGCAGCAAACCTGCCTCAAGCGCATAAATAATGCGGTAGCCCTCCTGATGCGTCTCTCGCAGCTCCAGCTCGGGGAACTCATGAACGGGATGTCCAGTCATCGGTCTGCTGGCGACGTATTCCACCCGTTCAACGAGGCGTTTCACCTGGAGACGGGCGTAATGCTCCGAGTCACGGGCGATGTAGCCATGGATGGCCCGCAGATCGGAACGCGCCTGCCTGGACCATTCCACTTTCATGCGTCGAGTCCGAACTCTTTGCGAATGGAGGCATGGGAGTGCTTGCGGCCGGTACGGAGGTCGGACAGACCCGCTTCGATCTTCTGGCGGACATAGATTTGATGCATCAGGTCGTCCCAACTGGCGGACTCGGGCAGTTCACGCACCAGACGTGCGGCGGCAGATTTGATCGTTGGCGATTTCACAGCAGGCATGCGTGGAGTGAACCGCAACTGCACCGCAAATGCAAGCCTGCTCACGCTTCAAACAATCGCTCGAAGGGCACGAGGTAGTCGAAGAAATCCTCGTCGGGGATGCTGGGGTCGAGCTGACCTTGATAGACGAGGACGGGTCGGCAGGGCGTGCCTTTGGGGAGCTTCAGGCGGCGGATTTTTTCCTGCACATCGGTGATGCAGTCGCTGGTGATTTTTTCGCGCAGCTTGATTTCGATGACGTAGAGCGACTTCTTCGTGCGCAGCAGCATGTCGATCTGGCAGGCCTCGGTGCGCAGGGTTTTGGCCTGAAAATACGGGCCCGCGTTGAGGATGGGCGTGTTGGCGAGGTCGATGTGGCGCAGGAGTGGATCGCGGTTGCCGAGGACGAGGTTTTCAAACTGCAATCCCATCAGCGTGTCCCACTGCGGCAGCGTTTCGAGCGGACGCGTGCGGTAGAGACCTTTTTCGATACGCTTTTTCTCCGGCTCGATGTAGCGCAGATAGAAGCGGGTGTAGTTATCACTGAGGCGATACTTTGCCGTGCGCTTCTCGGTGCCGCCGAGAGGCGAAAAAGGCAGGTCACAGGTGATGAAGCCCGCGCTTTCCAGCTCGGCGAGCGCTTCGGTGACGATGCCGCCGCGGCCGATTTGCAGTTCCTTTGTGATCTCGGTCATGGTGCGGGCAGGACCACTCAGAACGCGGCAGATGTCGCGGTAGCGATCTGCGCGGCGGTTGAAGACGCTGCTGAAAAGATCCTCGAACTCACGGAAGAGCAGCCCGCCGGGATCAAAGCACAGCCGGTGGATGTTTTGCTCCGCTGTCTGCGCCGGATCGATCTCCTCCAGATAACGCGGCACGCCACCGGTGACGGCGAGGGTCTTGATTTTCTCCAGCACGGGAATGCGCGGGGCTTTGGCACGCCAAAACGGAACACACTCCGGCAGCGGCATGGGTGGCATGGTGAAGACCCAACTCGTGCGACCGACGAATCCGGCGCTTTTGAGCAGGTTCGCTTCGATCCACGAGGAGACGGAGCCGCAGAGCACGACGACGAGGTGGTTTCGCGTGCTGAAAAGGTTGTCCCACGCCACTTTGAGATGTCCGGCGAAATCCGTCGATCCTGTGGCCATCCAGGAAATCTCATCAAGCAGCAGCACGACCTTTCCTTTGGCCGGGAGAGCCTGGGCGAGCATTTGAAAGGCCTGCGGCCAGCTTTCGAGGGTGACACGCGGTACCTTCGTTTGCGCGGCGAGCTGCTCCGCGAAGGCGGCAAGCTGCTCCACCGCGCTGATGCCTTCACGCGGGCCGAGGCCTTCGAGCTTGATGAAGTGATCCGCAAACATCCGCCCGCAGTGTGTGACGAAGGCGCTCTTACCGATACGCCGCCGTCCCTGCACGACGACGAGGGATGCCTTTGGCTTGCGAAACAGACGCTCAAACTGGTCTGCGAGAAACTGACGACCATGGAAAGGAGGCAGGGTAGGCATGCTGACAAAGGGAGCACCAAATCGACATTGCGTCAATTTGGCGCTCCTAATTTGATCGAAAAAGAGAGCACGAAATCGACATCCTGTCGTTTACGTGCTCTCAAGTCGGCGCAAAAAGGGAGCACGAAATCGACATTCATCATTCTGGTTTCGTCATTTAGCGCCCCGCGTAGGCTGGAACATGGAATTTCATCAACTGCGCTACTTCACCGCTGCGGCGGAGGACATGAGCATTTCCCGCGCGGCGCAGAGGCTGCATGTGACGCAGCCGGCGCTGAGCCGCCAAATCGCGGCGCTGGAGGCTGAGCTGGGTGTGGCGCTGTTTGATCGCGTGAAGAAGCGCATCGTGCTGACGGACGCGGGGCGGTTTTTCCTACCGAAAGCCCGCCAGATCATCTGCGATGCGGAAACCTCCGCCCAGCAGCTTCGCGAGCAGTTTGGCGATGCGCCGCGCACCTTGCGGCTGGGTTTTCTCTCGATCTTTCTCGATGATCTGGTGGCTCCGGCGATGCGGGAGTTCCGCCAGCGGCATCCCAAGGCCCGCGTGAGCCTCTTTGAGCTGCCGCCGAGGGCTCAACTCGAACGCTTGCGGGCGCACGAGTTGGACGCGGCGATCCTGGGCAACATCGAGGAGGCTGATCGGCAGTTTTTCGCGGTGCGGCGGCTTTCGAGGCATCAAATGGCTGCGGTGGTGCCGGAGGATCATCCGCTGGCCAAAAAGAAAACGATCAAACTGGCCGCGCTGAGCCGCGAATCGTGGATTTCGCTGAGTGACGCGGTGTTTCCGGGTCGGCGGGAGTTTCTACGCGGCATCTGTGGCTCGGCAGGTTTTGAGCCGCAGATCGTGAGTGAGGTGGATTCGCTGTCTCTGATGCTGGCGGCGGTCGCTTCGGGCGATGGCGTGGCTTTGATGCCGGAGCATGCACAGAAGATTCCGCATAGCGGGGCTGCGTTCGTGAAACTGACGGCTCCGGTGGCGAAGACAGAGCTTTTGCTGGTGCAGCCGAAGGGGAAGCCAAGTGCCGAGATGGCCACACTGGCAGAGCTGATCGCCGAAAGAGCGGCCAGGCGGCCGGAGTGATGATCTCGCGTGGTTGTCACGTCATGACGTGAATTGTATTCGAGGACATCCCGCTGTTAATCCTCATGGTGTTTCGCTCGTCCTGCTTTCTGCTTCTGGTGCTTGTGTCCTTTGTGAGGGCAGGAGAAGGGCTGTCGTGGTGGAATCCTGAACTCCGCGAGCTGGAGGAGCATCGTGGTGATCTTTTGGCTCAAATGGATGCCCTGCCCTCGTGGCCGCTGCCGCAGGCGCATGAGCGGGCGGGGTTTCACAGCGGGTTTGCCGGAAAGGCGGAGTCTTTGCGCTGGGTGCAGGTGGATTTGGGGGCGGAGATGGATTTGGAATCGGTGATCGTGGTCCCGGCGGTGCTCGGGGGTGCGGAGGCGTATGGTTTTCCGAAGCGTTTCCGCGTGGATGCTTCCAATGATGCGCTGTTTGCGGAGTCGGTGACGCTGCTGGATCATTTGCATGAGGATGCGCCCTCGGTGCTCGCTCCGTGGCACATGCAGGTGCGCGGTGTGAAGGCTCGCTTCGTCCGCTTCACGGCCACGAAGCTTGCGCCGCAGCCGGGACTGGGTTCGCGGTCGATGTTTGCGCTGGGGGAGCTGCTGGTTTTCAGCGCGGGTCGGAATGCGGCGCTGGGCTGCGTGGTGGAGGCTGGCAATGCCGTGGAAACGCTGCCGACTTGGTCGCCGAGGCATCTGGTGGATGGCACGCATGCTTTGGGCCTGCCGGTGACGGCCGGATCGGCTCGCACGAATGGCTGGCACAGCGCGATTTCATCCACGGCAGGTGCCGTGAAGTGGGTGGAGGTGCATTTGGCGGAAAAGCAGGCCGTGGATGAGATTAGGCTCATTCCCGCGCATCCGAGCGATTACCCGGATCGCTTCGGTTTTGGCTTTCCGCGTCGTTTCAAAGTGGAGGCGGATGAAACGGTCCTCTTTGATGGCATGAGCGCGGATTTCACGAATCCAGGCGATACGCCCGTGGTCTTTCCCACACCGGGTTTGCAGGCAAAAACGATTCGCGTGACCGCGACGAGCCTGTGGGAGCGCAGCGCGGATTTCGTGTTCGCACTGGCGGAGCTGCAGGCCGTTCATCGAGGCCAAAACATCGCGCTGGGAGCTCAGGTGACGAGTTCGGACGACACGCTCACCGCATCTTGGCAGCGCGAGCATCTGGTGGATGGACTGACGAGTGCAGGCACGCTTGTTTCGGAACTGCAGTGGCTGGCGGCGTTGTCATCGCGGCGGGTGCTCGCCAAGGAGGCTGAGAATCTGCATGCAGCAGTCGTTTTGGAGGAAGCGATCGCTCAAAGCCGTGCGTGGTGGCTCGCAGGCGGCCTCGTGACGGCGGGGATTCTGCTCAGCGTTGTTTTCATGATGCGGCTGCGGCGTGTGCGGCATGAGGAAATGGAGTCGCTGCGCCAGCGCATCTCGCGGGATTTGCATGACGAGATCGGCAGCCATTTGGGAAGCATCCGGCTGATGTCAGAGCTGGCGATCCGCGATGGCGGCGGGGATGAGTCCTTGCAGGAGATTCATCGGCTCGCGGGCGAGGCTGCGGAGTCCATGCGCGGCATCATCTGGCTGGTGCGTGAGGGAGATGCGCCGAAGTTTACCCATCTCGTCGAAGCGATGCGGCAGAGCGCGGCCGCGTTGTTAAAGGGCTGCGAGTGGACGCTGGATGCTCCCACAGAGGCAACGAACTCGCCCACCGCCTCGCTGGAGTTTCACCGGCAGGTGTTTCTGTTCTTCCGCGAGGCCGCGCACAACATCACCCGCCATGCAGGAGCCACTGCCGTGAAGATCGAGATCCGATGGAAGGCGAAACGCTTTCATCTGCACATCGAAGACAACGGCTGTGGCTTTGATGCCGATGCCGTGACGGCTGGAAACGGTCTCGCGAATCTCCGACACCGCGCCGGAGTGCTCGGCGGCACTTTGCAAATCGACAGCGAACCCGCAAAAGGCACGCGCATCACGCTGGAGGCTCCCTTCCCATGAAAACGATCTGGATCATCGAAGACCACGCCGCCTTCCGCCGCACGCTTCGCCGCCTGCTCGGCGCGGAGAGTGACCTGCGATGCACGGGTGACTTCGATTCGTGTGAGAAGGCCCTCGCTGCCTTCGCGCAGGGTGAAGCGCCGGATTTGATCCTGCTCGATGTCGGTCTGCCCGGCATGAGCGGGCTGGAGGGCATTCGTTTGATCAAACAACGCAGTCCGAAGACGCTCGTCGTCATCCTCACCGTCTTTGAAGATGACGACAAAGTCTTCTCCGCCATCTGCGCTGGCGCTGCCGGGTATCTCCTGAAGACCGGCAGCGCAGCAGACATCACACAGGCGGTGCGAGAGGCCCTCACGGGTGGCTCCCCGATGACGCCACGCATTGCCCGCCGCGTATTGGAGATGTTTTCCAAGTTCGCCCCGAAGCATGGGGACTACGGCCTCAGCGAGCGGGAGAAAGAAATCCTCCAGCTCATGGTCACCGGTTTGATCAAAAAAGAGATCGCGGACAGGCTCACGCTCAGCGTCCACACCGTCGATACCTATCTCCGCCGCATCTACGAGAAACTGGAGGTGAATACACGCACCGGCGCTGTGGCAAAGGCGCTGAAGGAAGGGCTGGTTTAGCGGACGCGAGAGGCTCTGGCCGCCGCCTCGCGGAGTTTGTCCTTCTTGCTCTTGCGGCGGCCTTTGATGCCGCCGGTGCCGGATGGCGGTGGGGCTTCATCCTGAGGCTCGAAGCCCGCGATGTGCTCGCGAGGAATGGTGAGATGGTGACGCTTCTCGATGAGACAAAAATGCGCGTGCGCTGCCGCAGTGACGAAGCTCACGGCGATGCCGGCCTCGCCCGCGCGACCGGTGCGGCCGATGCGGTGTGTGTAATCGACTGCCGAGCGTGGCAGGTCGTAGTTCACCACCACGGGCAGTTGCACGATGTCGAGTCCGCGCCCCGCGAGATCGGTGGCCACGAGCACTTGGATCTCCGAGTCTTTGAAGGCGGCCAAAGCCTGGCTGCGTGCGCCCTGGCTGAGCTGGCCATGAAACGCAATCGCACTGATGCCGTTCCGCCGCAGTTTGTCCGCCACATGCTCGGCGGAGTATTGCTTGGCCACAAAGACCAGCACGCGCTTCCAGCCCTCGGTCTTGATCAAATGCCGCAGCAGGGGCGTGCGCTTGTCTTCATCCACCTCGATGGCGCGTTGCTCAATGACGGGCATCTCCGCCGGCACCGAGTCGATTTCGATGCGCACGGGTTCGTGCAAAAGCGTCTGGGCCAAGGACTGGATCGCCTCCGGAAAGGTGGCGGAGAAGAGCAGATTTTGCCGACGCTTGGGCAGCAGTGCCAGCACTCGCGCCAGTTCGTCCGCGAACCCCAGATCGAGCATCCGGTCTGCCTCATCGAGCACCAGCGCGGCGACATGGCCGAGATGCAGCGCATTTTTGTCCACGAGATCGAGCAGTCGGCCCGGCGTGGCGATCACAAAGTCCGCGCCACCACGCAGCGCCATCATTTGAGGATTGATCGAAACACCGCCGATCGCACTCACGACCTTGATGCGCTCCGGCAGATGCACCGAGCAACGCAGCACCGTCTCCGCCACCTGCGCCGCCAGTTCGCGTGTGGGCACCAAAATCAGGGTGTGAACACGACGCGGCTTCTCTAGACGGACCGCGAGCCATCGCTGCAGGAGCGGGAGCACAAACGCCATCGTCTTGCCAGATCCCGTTTGTGCGGTGGCCAGCACATCACCGCCTTTTAGCACCACGGGAATAGCCGCCGACTGCACCGGCGTCGGCGTGATGTAGTGGCTGACAGCGCTCAAGAGGGATGGCGACAGACCGAGGGTGGTGAAGGACATTACGTTCTATAGTCGCGATCCGGTAAGCGGCAAGGTGCCGCCATCGCACGAATCACCCTGTCACGCGCTCGCGTGGCATGAAATGAGGCCTTGGAGGCCGTATGAGAGAACATGCGCCATTTATGTCTCTTCATCGCCTGCACCACGCCCGCCCTCGCGGTGGATTTTGTGCGCGAGGTGCGGCCGATCTTTGAAAAGCACTGCTATGAATGCCACGGCGCGGAAAAACAGAAGAACGACTACCGGCTCGACATCAAGTCGGTGGCCTTGAGGCACCTGAAGCCGGGAAAGAGCGCGGAAAGCCAGCTTTTCCGCTTCGTCAGCGGTTTGGAGAAAGACACGCCCATGCCGCCGAAGTCGAAGCTGAGCAGTGCGGAGCTCGAAACGCTCCGCCGCTGGATCGACGAAGGTGCAAACTGGCCCGATGGCGTGGATGTGGCGAAGCTGGAGGACAAAACAGACTGGTGGGCCTTCAAACCGCTCTCCAAACCCCAAGGCCAAAGCGTGGATGCCTTCATCCACGAAAAGCTCCAAGAAAAAGGCCTCACACCCGCCCCACGTGCCGATGCTCGCACGCTGATCCGCCGCCTCTACTTTGATCTCACTGGCCTGCCCCCTGATCCGTCCGATCTGACCGATCTGACGGATGAGAAGTATGAAGCACTCGTGGACAAGCTCCTCGCCTCCCCACGCTATGGCGAGCGCTGGGCGCGGCACTGGCTGGATGCCGTGCATTACGGTGAAACCCACGGCTATGACAAAGACAAGCCGCGGCTGAATGCCTGGCCTTACCGCGACTACGTCATCCGCGCTTTGAACAACGACAAACCCTACGCTCGCTTCATTGCGGAGCAGATCGCCGGAGATGCGCTCTATCCGGGCACGGTGGATGGCATCACGGCGCTTGGGTTCATCGCCGCAGGGCCGTGGGACTACATCGGGCATGCGGAGGTGCCGGAGACGAAGCTCGATGGCAAAATCGCCCGGCATCTGGATCGCGATGACATGGTGCAAAACGCCATCGGCACCGTGTGCAGCCTCACCGTGCAGTGTGCGCAGTGCCACTATCACAAATTCGATCCCATCTCGCAGGAGGACTACTACTCGCTCCACGCCGTCTTCGCCGGCATCGACCGCACCGAGGTCGATTACTACCCGGATGATGCGTCGATGCAGAAGTTCGCCGCGCTTCAAAAGCAGAAGAAGCAGATCACGGACACCATCGCGGCCTTGGAAGAGCCTTTGAAGAAAAAAGCCGGTGCAGCCTACACCGCGCTCAGCAAGCGCATCGACGGCGCGGCGGAGAAAGGTGCGAATCCGAATGCGAAACCTGATTTCGGCTATCACAGCACCATTTCGCCCTCGCAGGATTCCGTGAAGTGGGTGCAGGTGGATCTCGGCAAAAGCGTGCAGGTCGAGCGCATCGTGCTGAAGCCCTGCTACGACGACTTTGGCAAGATCGGCGGTGGTTTCGGCTTCCCGGTGCGATTCAAAATCGAGGTGAGCGATGATCCCACCTTCCAAACCGGCGTCACGCTCGTGTGGCGAAAGCACGACGCCACCTTCATGAATGACTTCGCCAATCCCGGCCTGAAGCCTTTCGAAAGCGGCACGGCGGGCGATGACGGCGTCACGGGTCGCTTTGTGCGTGTCACCGCCGTGAAGCTCGCCAAACGGAGCAACGACTACATCTTCGCGCTCGCCGAGATGGAGGTCTATGACAGCAAAACCGGCCCGAATCTGGCCGCAGGCCGCCCCGTGACCTCGCTCGACAGCATCGAGGCCGCGCCGCGTTGGCGGAAAGCCAATCTCACCGACGGCATCGCCCCCGAAAGCCGCAGCGAGGAGGACAAACTAAAGCTCATCCGCGAACGCGATGCCCTCATGCTCGCGCAGGCCGATGAGGCCACGAAAACGAAACTGCGTGACGCACGCAAGCAACGCGATGCCCTGCCGCAATTGCCCGCACCGCAGAAAGTGTATGTCGGAGCCGTCCACTACGGCAGCGGCGCTTTCAAAGGCACGCATGGTGTGCCACGAACGATCCAAGTGCTGAAACGTGGCGATGTGAAGCAACCCGCTCAAGAGGTGAGCCCAGGTGCTGTCAGCACGCTTGGCCGTTTGTTTGATCTGCCCTTCCAAGTCAGCGGCGATCACGAAGCAGCCCGCCGTGCCGCTTTGGCGAAATGGATCACGGACAAGAACAACGCCCTCACCTGGCGCAGCATCGTGAACCGCGTGTGGCAGCATCACTTCGGCCGCGGCCTCGTCGAAACCGCGAACGACTTTGGCCGCATGGGCGCCAAGCCGAGCCATCCCGAACTGCTCGACTGGCTGGCGGTGACCTTCCGCGACGACATGGGCGGCAGCATGAAGAAGCTGCACAAGCTCATCGTGATGTCGGAGACTTATCGGCAGAGCTCTGCGTTCGTAGTTCGGCCTTCAGGCCGTCCGGACGGGCTAAAGCCCGCACTACGAACCGAAGACGCCACCAACATCTTCCTCTCCCGCCAAACCCGCCGCAAGCTCGACGCGGAGGCCATCCGCGATTCCATCCTCGCCGTCAGTGGCAAACTCGATCTCACGATGGGCGGTCCGAGCTTTCAGGACTTCGTCATCGACAAGCCGCAGCACTCGCCGCACTACGAATACCATCTGCACGATCCCGAGGACCCGAAGAGCCACCGCCGCAGCATCTACCGCTTCATCGTGCGCAGCCAGCAGCAGCCTTTCATGACCGTGCTCGACTGCGCCGACCCGTCCATGCGGGTGGACAAGCGAAACGAGTCCCTCAGCCCGCTGCAAGCGCTCGCCATGATGAACAACGGCCTCACCGTCACCATGGCGAAACACTTTGCCTCGCATGCTGGCAGCGTGAGACGCGCCTTCCAGCTCGCCCTCGCCCGCGAACCAAAGCCCGACGAACTCGCCGCCCTGGAAGACTACGCGAAGCGTGAAGGCCTCGAAAACGCCTGCCGCGTGATTTTGAACCTCAACGAATTCAGTTTCATCGACTAGCCATGCTCACCCGCCGCCAGCTTTTACAGACCGCCGGACAAGGTTTCGGCTCGCTCGCCTTTGCCTCGATGCAGGCGGCGGAAACGCAGCATCGCTCGCAGGTCATTGCGCCGAAGGCGAAACGTGTCGTGCAGCTCTTTATGGGCGGCGCGGCGAGCCACATCGACCTCTTTGATTTCAAACCGGCGCTGATCAAGCATCACGGCGAAGAGTCGAACTTCGGCGAGACGGTGGAGGCATTTCAAAACGGCCTCGGGCCGTGGAAGAAGCCCGTGTGGGACTTCAAACCTTATGGGCAGAGCGGCAAGATGCTCAGCGAGGCCGTTGCACCACTCGGCGCGTGTGCGGATGACATGGCCTTCGTGCATAACATGGTTGGCAAAACCGGCGTGCATTCGCAGGGCACGCTGCTGCAGGCCACGGGGTTCAATCTGCCCGGCTTTCCCGGCATGGGCTGCTGGGTGAGCTATGCGCTGGGCTCGATCAGCGACAATTTGCCGACCTTCGTCGTGCTGCCGGATCATCGCGGTTTTGCTTCGAACGGGCCAAAGAACTGGGATTCGGCGTTTTTGCCCTCGCAGCATGCCGGGACGATCATTTATCCCGGCGCGGAGACACCCATCGCCGATCTGTTTCCGCATAAAAACGGGCGCTACATCTCGGCGAGATCGGATCGCGGTGGTTTTGACCTTTTGGAGCAACTCAATCGCAAACACGCCGCGCTGCGTGAGGAGGATTCGCGACTCGAAAGCCGCATCCAGAGCTACGAACTGGCCGCGAAGATGCAGCTCGCCGCGCCGGAGGCTTTGGACATCTCGAAGGAATCCGACGCGATGAAAGCCATGTATGGCATTCAAGAGCATCGCAAAGTCTGGCCCACGGAAATCAATCCCGAGGAAGAGGCCGATTACATGGGCCGCAAGTGCCTCGCGGCGCGTCGCTTGCTCGAACGCGGCGTGCGTTTCGTGCAAATCTGGAGTGGTAACGACAACGGGTTCCCGCGTCGTAACTGGGACAGCCACGAGGATGTCGAGCGTGACCACGGTCCGCTCGCATGGGGCATGGCGAAGGCCGTTTCGGCGCTGATTCTCGATCTGAAGCAGCGTGGGCTGCTCGATGAGACGATCATTTTATGGACGACGGAGTTTGGCCGCATGCCGAGCACGCAGGGCGGCAAGGGCCGTGACCACAATCCGTATGTTTTTACGAACTGGCTCTGCGGCGGCGGCATCAAAGGCGGCGTCACAGCAGGCGAGAGCGATCAGTGGGGCTACAAACCCCTCGACCGCGCCAATCCCACGACCTGCTACGACATCCACGCCACGATGATGCACCTCCTCGGCATCGACCACGAAAAGCTCACCGTCCGCCACAACGGCATCGACCGTCGGCTCACGGATGTTCACGGGCATGTGATCCGCGATTTGGTGGCATGAGCTGGCTGTCGTGCCGCGTATGACAGGAGATGCTTTTCCGTCTTTGCTTACTCTCATTCACCACGCTGGCTGGCGCGGCGGAGCTGTCGTTCAACCGCGACATCCGCCCGATCCTCAGTGACAACTGCTTCTACTGCCACGGACCCGACAAAAACAACCGCAAGGGCGATCTGCGGCTCGATGTGCGCGAGGAGCTGATCAAGCTGGGGCCGCAGACCTTGATCGAGCGCATCCACACCACCGATGCCGATGATCTGATGCCGCCGCCGGATTCGCACAAGAAGCTCTCGGCGAAGCAAAAGGACACCCTGAAGCAATGGATCGCCGAAGGGGCGAAGTATGAGCCACATTGGGCCTTTGTGGCTCCAAGGAAGGGCGCTTTGCAAGCGCCCCCGGCGGTTGAAAACCGCCGTTCCTTGAATCCCATCGACGACTTCATCCGGGCGGAGTTGAAGAAGCACGGGCTTCAGCCTGCGCCGAAGGCTTCGCGGGAGACTTTGATGAGAAGGCTGGCTTTGGATCTCACGGGGCTGCCGCCGAAGGTGTCTGAAAAGGCTGACCTGAGTGACTTTATTGACCACCTTCTAAACTCGCCGCATTACGGCGAGCACATGGCAGTCGCGTGGCTGGATGCGGCGCGGTTTGCGGATACGAATGGCTACCAGGTGGATCGTGATCGCGAGCTGTGGCCGTGGCGGGACTGGGTGATCAAGGCCTTCAACGCGAACATGCCTTT
>JBILVU010000286.1:0-2914 GCA_044370285.1 Prosthecobacter sp. | reverse complement strand
CCCGCCATCCCGCACACGCCCTCGCGTTTCTTCATCGGGCGGCTGCAATCGGGAAATCTGCTCCTGGTGAAGCACCTCAGCATCGACGAGGACCCTTTGTCGGGCGGCAAAGCCAAACAGCGCCGCGAACTCACCGCTTTCATCTCCAAGGACGACGGCAAAACCTGGTCCGGCGGCCTCGTCCTCGATGAACGCGTCGGCTGCTCCTACCCCGACGCTCAACAAACCGCTGACGGCACCATCTACTTCTGTTGGGACTATCAACGCTCCCGCGAGCAGGAACTATGGATGAGCACCTTCCGCGAAGAAGACATGCTCGCCGCCAACGACGAAGCCACCGCCCGCGTGAAATCAAACCGTCGTCTCATCAGCAAAGGAGGAACACCGGAATGAAAACACCTGCCCTTACAATCCTCACCGCCCTGCTGCTCGTGTCGCTGGATGGGCTGCACGCTGCGAATCCGACATCGGTGGAAAACTCCGCTGCGATGGAATGGGCCAACGACCATGTCTTCGCGCAGCAATCGAAGATACCTTTCAGCTTCACGCTGGGTGGAAAGTCGGCGGGTGAGGCGATGCGCGATTGGAAGCAAACGGATGCTTCGCGCGAACTCAATGCACAACGACGCGAACTCGCGCGCAGCTGGAAGGACGGGAAGTCTGGCTTGGAGGTGCGGCTCGTGGCGACAGAGTATGCGGGCTATCCAGTCGTGGAGTGGACCGTGTGGTTGAAGAATGGCGGCAGTTCGGACACGGCGCTGATTGAGAACATCCAGGGATTCGACGTGCGGTTCGAGCGCAGTGGCGAGGGTGAGTTCGTATTGCACGGCGTCCGGGGTGATACGTGCGTTGCTGAGAGTTTTCGGCCGTTCGCGCTCACGCTCGGGCCGGATGCGGTGAAGCGTTGTTCGCCGCCCGTCGCGGGTGACAAGGTTTCGGGAAAATCGTCCGACGGGCCTGATGGCTGGCCTTACTGGAATCTGCAACGTCCGGGCGGCGGCGTCATTCTCGCGGTCGGCTGGCCCGGGCAATGGGAGGCGACGTTCACGCGCGATCACGAGCGCGGCTTGCGCGTGAAAGCCGGGCAGCAGCTCACGCGGCTCGTGCTGAAGCCGGGCGAGGAGATTCGCACGCCGTCCATCACGCTGCTGTTCTGGCAGGGCGACGACGTGGTGCGCGCGCAGAACCTCTGGCGCTCGTGGTATCTCGCCCATGTGCTGCCGCGCATCGGCGGGCAGCCGCAGTCGCCGACGACGCAGATTCAAACGGGCGGCGCGCTCGCCAACTGGCCAAGTGTGCAGGCTTACATCGATGCGGGCATCAAGCCGGACATCTGCTGGCGCGATGCCGGAGGCGGCAACCCCTGGTATCCCATTACGGACGGGCCGTTCACCGATCCGAAGAAGATCTGGCTCAACACCGGCACATGGGAAATCGACAAAACGAAGTATCCGCAGGGCTTCCGCCCGTTCAGCGACAAGGTGCGAGCCAACGGCATGCAGTTCCTGCTGTGGTTCGAGCCGGAGCGCGTGGGCAATCCGAACTCGTGGCTCGGCAAGAATCATCCCGAGTGGCTCATGCCCGGAAACAGCGCGGGTGATGTGCTGAATCTTGGCGACCCCGCCGCCCTGAAATGGCTTATTGAACATATCGACGGCATGGTGAAGTCGGAAGGCCTCGACTGGTATCGCGAGGACTTGAACGGCGGCAACTACGGCACCGCCTGGCGGAAGCACGACGCGCCAAACCGCCAGGGCGTCACCGAGAATCTCTACGTGCAGGGCCATCTCGCCTTTTGGGATCAGCTGCGCCGCCGCAATCCGCATCTGCACGTTGACTCCTGCGCCTCCGGCGGCCGGCGCAACGACCTCGAAACCATGCGTCGCTCAGTGCCACTGTTGCGCAGCGACTGGTCGGTGACGGCTTTCGCCAAGGAACCACTCCAGATTGAAGGCAACCAATCGCAGACTTACGGCCTATCGTCGTGGCTGCCGTGGCAGGGCGTGGGCGTGCCCTTTCTCACCGAGAGCTACGCGGTGCGCAGCTACTACGTCACCGGCTTCGGCATGGTCTCGGCGGGCGATTGGACCAAGGACCAGCAAAAGCGCACCGGCACCATTCGTGGCTACACCGAGGCGTGCCGCATCGGTCAGCTGCTCCTCGGCGATTACTACCCGCTCACACCCTACAGCCTCGACAAGACCTCGTGGATCGCATGGCAGTTCCATCGCACCGATTTGAACGAAGGCGTCGTGCAAGCCTTCCGCCGTCCCGAAGCCGCGAGCGAAACACTGACGGTGAAACTGCGCGGCCTCGACCCGCATCGGAGCTACGAAATCGAAAACCTCGACGGCGGGAAGGAATTCCGCACCGGCGCTGAACTGATGCGCGGCTTCGACATCACGCTGCGTGAACAACCAGCCGCCGCAGTGCTCGTTTTGAAAGCCGTAGAATAGACCCAGCCATGAAACCCACTCTCACCCTCCTCACCGCCCTGCTCCTTGCACCACTCGCCGCACTGCATGCTGCTGATGCTTTAAAGCCCGCCGTCAAAGTTACTCAGGAGCTTCTCAACAGCATCCATGTCACGCCGAAGCTCATCTTCGATCCGATGTCCGCCTATGGGCAAAAGTATCTGCCCTTCGCGATGGCAGCGAGCATGGAGTCCACGTCCAAAGGTCGGCTCTGGACCTGCTGGGCAGGCGGACAGGACGGACCGAATGCCTACCTAGTGGCGAGCTACAGCGATGACCAGGGCAAGTCGTGGCGCGATCCGGTGTTTGTGATCGACCCGCAGGCGCAGGGGTTGAAGATGGGCACGCGGCTGGGTTCTTTTTGGTGCGATCCAAAGGGGCGGCTCTGGCTCTTCTTCCATCAGTCCGTCGGCATGTTCGACGGCAGTTGCAGCAACTGG
>JBILVU010000176.1:0-10493 GCA_044370285.1 Prosthecobacter sp. | reverse complement strand
CGATGTCGCCGGGGGTCATGCTGAAGTCGGCGAAGAAGGGCGGATGCTGGATGTAGGTGGATTTGCCGTCCCACTCGAAGACCTCGCCGATGCTGCCCTGGATCTCGTTCCACTTCGGATTCTGCGAGGCGAAGTCGGTGTAGAGCTTGCGGAAGACATCGGGCGAAAGGGCGGACTCCATGGCATCGCGCACTTCTTTGAGCGTGGGCCAGATGTCCTTCAAATAGACGCCGCTACCGGCGACGAGCTCGTCCTTGCTCAAATCAATATCGACGGTGCCAGCGATGGCATAGGCGACGACGAGCGGGGGCGACATGAGGAAGTTGGCCTTGATGCTCTGATGCACGCGGGCCTCGAAGTTGCGGTTCCCGGAGAGCACGGAGGCAGCGACGACGTCCTGGCCTTTGACGACATCTTCAATGCCTGCGTCGAGCGGGCCGGAGTTGCCGATGCAGGTGGTGCAGCCGTAGCCGACGGTCTGGAAGCCGAGCTTGTCGAGCTCGACCTGGAGGCCGGTCTTGTTCAAGTAATCGGTCACGACGCGGCTGCCTGGTCCGAGGCTGGTTTTGACGGAAGGCTTCACGGTGAGGCCCTTCGCGTTCGCTTTCTTCGCGAGGAGACCCGCGGCGAGCATGACGCTCGGATTGGAGGTGTTCGTGCAGCTGGTGATGGCGGCGATGAGCACGCTGCCATCGGTGATGGTGTCTTTCGTGTCGGCCTTGCTGTTCACGACGACTTCGGCGGGCTTGAAGGACTCCGCCTTGCCGAAACCACCGGCCTTCACATCCGCGCCGAGGAGGTCGCGGAACTTCGTCTTCAAAGCGGGCACTTCGATGCGGTCCTGCGGACGCTTCGGACCGGACACGCAGGGCACCACGCCGCTGAGGTCGATCTCCATCTCGGTGGTGAATTCGATTCTGCCCTTCTCCGTGGGGATGCCCCACATGCCCTGCGCCTTGTAGTAAGCCTCGACGGTCTTGCAAAGCTCCTCGCTGCGGCCGGTGCCGCGCAGGTAGGCGACGGTTTCTTCGTCCACGCCAAAGAAGCCCATCGTCGCGCCATACTCAGGCGCCATGTTCGCGATGGTCGCACGATCGGTGACCGGCAGGCTGACCGCGCCAGGGCCGTAGAATTCGACGAATTTGCCGACGACGCCGAGCTTGCGCAGCTTCTGAGTCACTTCGAGCACGAGATCGGTCGCGGTGACGCCTTCTTTGAGCGCTCCGGTGAGGTAAACGCCCACCACTTCCGGCACCAGGAAGGTCACCGGCTGGCCGAGCATGCCTGCTTCGGCTTCAATGCCGCCCACGCCCCAACCGACAACGCCGAGGCCGTTGATCATCGTCGTGTGCGAGTCCGTGCCGACGAGCGAGTCCGGATAATACACGCCGTCTTTCTCCAGCACGCCCTTGGCGAGGTATTCGAGGTTCACCTGATGCACGATGCCGATGCCGGGAGGCACCACTTTGAAGGTATCAAAGGCCTGCTCGCCCCATTTCAGGAACTGGTAGCGTTCCTTGTTGCGCTCAAACTCCAGCGCGAGGTTTTGGTTCAGCGCCTGCTGCGTGCCGGCGAAATCGACCTGCACGGAGTGGTCCACCACGAGATCGACCGGCACCAGCGGCTCGACCATCTTCGGGTTCTTGCCGAGCTGCTTCACCTTCGAGCGCATGGCAGCCAGATCGACGAGAAGCGGCACGCCCGTGAAATCTTGCAGCACGATGCGAGCGACGGTGAACGGGATTTCATACTCGCCCGGCGCTTTCGCGTTCCAGTTGGCGAGATTCTTCACATCCGCCTCGGTGACCTTCTTGCCGTCCAAATTGCGCAGCAGGGACTCCAGCACGATGCGGATGGAAACCGGCAGCTTCGAGACGTTGCCGATGCCCGCAGCCTCAAGAGCCGGGAGGGAGTAAAACTTGCCGGCGGAGCCGTTGCCAGTGGTGAAGGTTTGAGGGGTATTCATTGAGGGGAAGTCGAGGGAGGCGGAGAATTAGCCATGAGAGCAGGTTTGACACCTATTTTTTGGCTTTGCGCGGGCCGACAAGGCCTTTTGGCCGCGATTTGGCAGGCAGCGAGGCCACGACGAGGTCGTAGCTGTGATGGACGAGTTCGCGGATGAGTTTCGGGGGCACGGAGCCGTCGAGGACGAGGGTGTTCCAGTGCTTCTTGTTCATGTGCCAGCCAGGTTTGATGGCTTGATATTGGTCACGAAGCTCCAGAGAGCGCTCGGGATCGCACTTGAGGTTGATGCGGGCAGGGTGGTCCTCGGGCACGGTGATGGCAAAGAGCTTGCCGCTTACTTTATAAACGAGCGCCTCGGGTCCAAAAGGCTGCGTTTCCTCAGCGCCGGGCAGGCTGAGGCAGAGGTCGATGACATCGGCGAGATCCATGGGGGGGAGGTTAAAACGAGCTTCCGCTGGCGAAAAGGTCGGAAAGCGTCAAAAAGCATCTCCATGACCTTTTTCGATGCCCTTGCCCTCAGTGCCGCCGGATGCGCGGCGGGTGCGGTGAATGCGGTGGCGGGCGGCGGGACGATGCTGACCTTTCCGGTGCTGCTGATGTGCGGCGTGCCGCCCGTGGCGGCGAATGCCACGAGCACCGTGGGCCTCGTGATCGGCACGTCGAGCAGCATCGTGAGCTTCCGGCACCACTTGAAAGCCGTGCGGAAGTGGCTGCCGTGGTTCATCCCGGTGGGCACAGCGGGCGCTGCTTTCGGGAGCTGGCTGCTCACGCAGACGAGCGATGACCAGTTTTCAAAGCTCGTGCCCTTCCTCGTGCTGTTCGCCACGGTATTGTTCTTCCTCCAGGGCTTCCTGAAGAAGCCGGGGGCGACCAGCCAACGGAGCACGATCTGGTTTTCTGTAGCTCTTCAACTGCCGGTTGCCATCTACGGAGCCTTCTTTGGCGCGGGGATCGGCATCCTGATGCTAGCCTCCTTCGGCTTCATGGGCATGACGCACATTCATGAGATGAACGCGCTCAAAAACCTGCTCGGCAGCCTCATCAATGTGGTGGCGGCGGTGTGGTTCATCGCGGCGGGGATGGTGCAATGGCCGCAGGCGCTGGCTCTCACGGCGGGCGCTTTGATCGGCTACTACCTCGGAGCGCACTTCTCCCAACGCATCGAGCCGCGCCGCGTGCGCCAAATGATCACCGCCATCGGGCTGGTGATCTCCGTGGTGATGTTCTGGCGGCAGTTTTACCCGAATGGGTGAGCCATGAGAAATCAGTCGGCGCTCCCACCAGAGTTTTCTTGCCACCTCCGGCGGCTTCTTCCAAAATCGCCGCCCTATGAAATGGCTCATCCGCATCCTCATCGTCCTCGCCGTCCTCATCCTTGGACTGCTTTGGTTTGGCTACTCGAAGATCGACGACCTCCTGAAGATCGGCATTGAAAAAGGAGGCTCTGAGGCCCTGCGAGTCCCCGTGAAACTGGAAAAAGCCAGCGTCTCCGTTTTCTCCGGTGCAGGCAGCCTTGAGGGACTCGAAATCGGCACGCCCGCCGGGTTTTCTACGCCCAAAACCCTCCGCATCGGCAAGACCGAAGTGGCCATCGACACCGCCGCGAGCACAGAGGACCGCATCGTCATCAAACACATCCGCCTCATCGAGCCAGACATCCATCTCGAGCTCGGCCCCGGCGGCACAAATCTCACCCAGATCGCCAACAACGCACGCGCCACCGCCGATGCCATCACGCCCGCTGCTCCAACGGCCAGCACGGCCCCCGCTCCCTCCAATCCGCAGCAGAACATGAAGCTCCAAGTCGATGAGGTCCTCATCAGCAGTGCCAAAGTCAATGCCAGCGCAGGCGTTCTCCCCGGTGCCAAAGCCGTCGTCACCCTGCCCGAGATCAAGCTCACAGCTCTCGGCACCGGCCCCGAAGGCCTCACTCCTGCCGAACTCACCGCCATCATCCTTTCCAGGCTCGCTGATGAAGCGGTCAAAGCCGGTGCAGGTGAAAATCTCCTCAAAGGAGGAAACATCAAAATCGATACCCAGGAGCTCAAACAAGGCGTCAACGAGCTGAAGAAGCTCTTCGGCAAATAACTCGCCGGGGAGTTCAATGCGCCCAGAGCTTCTCCAGCAGCGCAAACATCTCAGGATCGTGCTTTTGCAGTTCCTCTCGCGTGAACGGATAAAAATCATTCCGTGAGAAGAAGGCCTCTGAGCACTCCGCGAAGTATTCCTGCGGGTTCGTCATCGCATAGGCGCGGTCCATGTGGCTGCGGCCTTCGCTGTCCTTGCGTTCGACGCGTTCATACTTGCCGCTGGCCTTGGCCTTCTCGTAGGCGTTCTTGATCTCCAGATTGCCAAAGCTCATGCGCACCGTGCGGTGATGAAAAGCGTGGGCCAGCTCATGCAGCGCAAAGTTTGGCATTCGCCGCGTTTCAGCCTCAAAGATGCGCACGTTGGTGAATTCCACGGCCTTTGCCATGACCGGATCGCGGCCATTTTCGCGCAACCAATCCGCACCGGGATGGTACTCGGCCCGTGGACGCACCTTGGGATACTCGGGATTGAACCACAGCGGCACCTTCTGCAATTCAACGACCGCCTTTGCCGGAACGACGCGGACGATCTCCTGAAGCTGCGCGATGAGAAGCGGTAGCGCCTTGGCAAAGGCCGCGGCATCGACTTTCGTGCTCACATGCACTTTCCAGCCTGCGATGAGTCGCACGTCATGCGATTTCGTATTCGTCGCGGCATCAGAGCGCTTCACGGCGGCGGCGCGGATGCTGGCTTTGGCCTTCTCTAGTCTCTCAGGCCATGTAAACTTCGGCGCTTTGGCAGGATCGTAGCCCGTGAGATGTCCGGTGAGCCGTGTTGTCGGCTTGGTGTATTTCAGCACGGTGTCTCCGAAGACCTCGCGACAAAGCGCGGCGAGGCCGGGATCGTAATCGAGCAGCTCAGCGCGTGTGTTCACATGGTTGTGATCGTGATCGTTTTCGCGGTTGTTGTCGAACCAGCTCTGCACGCCCTCGGCGAAGTATTCGTGATGGTTCACGCTGGCGTATTTGCCCTTCCATAGCCCGGCCTTCATCGCGGCTTCGTAGGATGACTTCACACGTCGATCAAAGGTGGCGTCCACATTCGATAAGCCTCGCAGATGGATGTTGTGAGCGAATTCATGGATGAAGATGCACTCGGTGGAATATGGGTCGCCCTCATAAGCCAGCAGGTTTTCCTCTCCGCAGGAGCAAAAAGGGTCCGTGGCGCTGCCGCCCATGCCACGAGCACGGGCATCGCGGTAGTCTTTGATCGACATGCTCTCGAAGCCCGGCACCGGCACCTTCCCAAGCCAGACCCACTCAGGTTGATCGGTGGTGAATTCATCATGCGCTAGGATGCACAGTCGTGATCCACTGGCGATCATCGCCTCCCGCACATCCGGCCGCTTTGCCAGCATGAGGTCAGCCAGATATGCCGCCTCCTTCAGCGCATACGGACTCACCTTCGCGGAACCACAAATCGGATAGCCCTGCGCATGAACGACCTGCGTGTAAAAAGCTGGCACGCCATCCTTGGCATTCGGATCATGGCGGAAAGCTTGCACGGGCACTTGGCTCACCACTTCCGTCTCCTTCCCATTAGCTACGATGACAAACCGGTGTCCCAACGTCGTGCCGATGATGCTGTCTTTACCGGGCTCGATCTTGCCATTCGGCACCCGCTTACCATCCGGAGCCAACCAAAAGACCTCCACGGCCTTGTCTCCTGCGTTGAGAATTTGCAGCTTCGGTCGGTCCAAAGCGAGCGCAGCTGTTGAAATGGTAAGAAGGAGGATTGGGGCGATTTTCATGCGAAACGATCCGGTGACATCAAATCGAGCGCCACAGGCGATTTCTCGCCGTTGAGCATATCGGCGACGATTTTCCCCGTCGCGGGAGCGAGGCTGAGGCCCATCATCGCGTGGCCTGTGGCCACGGTGAGGTTCTTCCAGCGCTGCGTGCGGCCAAGGTAAGGCATACCATCCGGCGAAACGGGTCGCAGACCACTCCAAGGCTTCACATTGGCGAAATCGTTTTCGGAGAAGGCGGGGAAGAAATCGGGGAAGGCCCGCGTGATGCCACGCACGCGGCGTGGCGTGATGGATTCATCCGTTCCCGCCATCTCCATCGTGCCACCGACGCGCAGCGAGCCCTCCATCGGCGTCACGGCGAGCCGTGCTTCGGTGCAGATGCTGCACAGTACCGGGAGCTGCTTTGGATTCGCCAGCGTGAGGCTGTAACCTTTGCCCGCCTGCATCGGTATCTTCAAGCCCAGTTCCTTCGCCATCTCTGCCGACCACACGCCGCTGCACAGCACCACTTCTTGACCCTCCACTTGACCTCTTGACGTCTTGACGGCGCGAATCACCCGACCCGCCACTTCAAAACCACGCACTTCGGTTTCCCACAGCATCTCCACGCCGAGTTTCACCAGTTCAGTCTCCACCGCCGCGATGAAGCGCCCCGGTGCAAGATGGCAGTCCTTTGGGAAGAAGACGCTGCCGCAGACATCCATCGTCACGGCGGGATCGAGGGCCGCGGTGGTCTTCGCATCCAGCACCTCGGCGGGGATGCCGAGCTGGTTCGCCACCTCGGCCATGTGGGCTTCTTCATCGAGCGTCTGCTGCTTTTTGCACAACATGAGCAAACCGCGCTTCACGAGGCCGAAATCGAGGCCGATCTCCTCGTAGCACTGACGGCTCAGCAGGCTCAAATCGCGCAAAACCGGTGCAGCGGCATCCACGCGGCCTTTCGTGGCCGCTTTCCAAAAATGCAGGCCCCAGGTGATCAGATCGAGGTTTAGCCTCGGTTGGATGTAAAACGGTGATTCGGGGTTCCACATCCATTTGAGGCCCAATTTGACCATGCCCGGTGCCGCGAGCGGGATGAAGTGGCTCGGCACGATCATGCCCGCGTTGCCAAACGAGCATCCATCCCGCTGCCGCGCTTTTTGGTCAATGATCGTCACCTTCATGCCGCGCCGAGCGCAATAAAGCGCTGTGCAGAGGCCGATAACGCCCGCGCCGAGGATGGTGACCTGTTTGCTCATGAGAGCGGCATGAAGTCGCGGCTTCCGGCGAACGTCTTGGACGCTTTGGCGGTTTGCGCCCGGATTTTTGCCAAGCACAGACTCGACGCCCTGCGCGTGCTCGTTAGCATCGAAGAATGGATCAAAACTGGATAGACAAAATCGTGATCGTCACCGGCGGTGGCGGCGGCATGGGGCAAGCAGCGGCCAAGCGTTTCGCGGAGGCCGGTGCGAAGACGTTTGTGTTTGGGCGCACGCTGGAATCGCTTCAGGAGACCGCTGCGCTGTCGCCAAACATCATCCCCATCGTCTGCGATGTAGCCGAACCGGCCAGCGTGACCACCGCCGTCGATGAAGTCCTGAAACACGGCGTTCCCTTTGCTCTCATTCACACCGCAGGCATCAACACGCCAGATCGCTTCATGGCACACGCGGACCCCGCACGCATCGCCAGTGCGGAAACGTGGCAGAAGGTCATCGAGATCAATGTGCTCGGCGTCTCAAACATGATCCAAGCCGTCGCCAAGCCCATGGCGGAGAGTGGCGGCGGGCGCATCGTCGTCGTGTCATCCACCGCCGGCCACGGCTATGACTCTTATGCCGGCGTGCCTTACACCGCGAGCAAGTGGGCCGTTCACGGCATGCTTTTCACCGCCCGCATGCAGCTCAACGCCCAAGGCATCATCCTCTCCGAATACGCCCCCGGCGAGGCACTGACTCCGCTCGTGAAGCTGCGCCCCGTTCAGCCCGGTGAAGATCACAAAGCCAAAATGATCAGCACTGCCGACTGCGCGGACACACTCTTCTTCATCGCCGGTCAGCCGCACAGCATGAGCGTCATCCAGCTTCCCGGTTATCAACCCTTCGGTGGGATGCCACCGCAAATCACGGCACCGTGGCTCAGCGGTTTGGAGATCAAGCCCAAGTCGTAGCGGACTGACAGTCCAGCCGCTTTCACCGAGGCCGCACCTTGTAACTATGCTCCACCGCGCCGTTTTCGAGGTCTGAGCGTGTCACGCCGGGCACGATGCTGCGGACATAATCAACCTTGGCTTGGTTCTCGTTCACGGTCACTCGCACATGGCCGCTGCTGCCGAGGATGACACCGCCGTAGCCGTATTCCTCCGCACTTCGCGTGCCGCCGCTACTGTGACCGGGCTGCGGCACTTCTTGGTAGATGATGCCATCGAGCTCCTCTTTGACGAAAAGATGGTCGTGACCGTGGAGCCGAACGGAGTGAGGCAGACAGCCGCAGGCTGCCCGAAGGGTGCGCGGGAGGGGCGGCGGGAGCGCATCAACACGATGTTCACGCGGTTTTTGACGAAGATCTCATGAATCGGCATTTCCCAGCCGGGGCGATGCTCTTGGAAGCCTTCGCTGCCGTTCGCGTTTTGCCGCCCCATTCCATGTAGGCGGCCGGTTTGGCTCCGCCGCGCACATCACGCCCCAAGCCGCCGACGAGATGATGAATGAAGACAAAACGCATCGCCGCCTTGCTGTTCGTGAGCGTCTTTTCCAGCCAGCGATACTGCTTCTCACCCAGCGTCATGTCCCAGCCGGAGGCTCCACGCTGCATGGTGGCCCAAAAGGGATCGAGGCCGATGAAGAGCGCGTTTCCCCACTCAAACGCGAAGTAGCTGTGCTTGTCGTTTCCATCGGTGGGGTTCGGGAAATAGGTGTGACGCATACCGAGCGACCACTCCGACATCTCCGCGTCGCTGCCGCGTTCGCCGTCGTGATTGCCCAAGACCATGAAAATGGGCACGCTGTGCGCCATGCGGCCCATGTAGTAGCGCTGCGCCTTGTATTGCGATTCCGAGCGGCGGAAGAACTTGCCGAACTTGTCCACCATCGTCGTGTCGCCGAGGTCGATCATGAAGTCAGGCTTGCCGGAGAGCATGTTCGCCAGTGATTGCTGATAAACACGGACATCGGTGTTGTTGTCGAGATGCGAGTCCGCCTGCATGACGAAGGAAAACTTCGATCCCGCCTTCCGCTGCGTGTGAAAGCTGCGCATGGCATCCTGCACCGCCTCACCACCGGCGCGGCGATAGTTGAGTCGGTAGTTGTAGCTCATGTCCGGCTTCAAACCGCCCAGCACGATGTTTTGCGGCTCGCCAGCCTTCAGTTTCACCGCGGCCGTCTTCAAGCCGTCGCCATACTCGATGAAGGCCTCCATTTCGTCCCAGGCGAGCACGCTGACGGTCACCGACTCCGCGCCCGGTCGGCAAAGCCACACGTTGAACAGATACGGCGGCACCACCGCAGGCTCGACTTGGCCGCCTTGACTAGCGCCGCCCTTCGGCTTGTCATCGGGCGCGGCAGCGATCAATAGCAACGCGAACAAGGATGTGATCAGCGAGAGCAGAAGAGGCTTCATAAAGTAGTCATGGGCTTCAGCCCGTGAGGTTTGGATGGGCAATTGGACGGCGTGTCATGATGGCGAAGCGGAGCGAGCTAAAGCTCAGCACTACTTTTTGCCTCCTTTCTTCCCACCTTTACCACCTTTGCCGCCGCCCTTCATTGCAGGCTCTTTGTTAGGATCGTAGCTTGGATTGGGCTTCGGCATTTCGGCTCCGACTTCCTTCAAATAGTCCGCGAGCTGTTTGGCTAGGCTGATGGCGATTTCGGGCTTGGCTGCAGCGAGGTTTTTTGTCTCGCCGATGTCGGGTTGGAGGTCGAAGAGCTGGTTTTCACCCGTTTCGTAGAAGTGAATGAGCTTCATGTGGCCGCTGAGGATCGCGGAGTGCGGGGAGTCGCCCTGATAATGCGGGAAGTGAAACACCAGCGGCTCGCGTGGCCGTTTCACGGGATCAGATGAACCGCTGAGCAGATGGGTGATGTCGCCACCATCGAGCTGCTTGGGCAGCGGTGCCTTCACGCTGGCCCAGCGGCAAAAGGTCGGGAAGAAGTCGTAGCCGACGACACGCTGATGGCACCACGAGTTCGCCGCGATGCCTGGACCGCGAATGATCAAAGGCACACGGATGCCGCCCTCCCACACATCGCCCTTGCCGCCATTCAGCGTGCGGCGATTCGAGCCGCCGTTGTCCGACATGTAGATCACGAGGGTGTTCTTCGAAAGGCCCATGGCATCCAGCTTTGCCAACAACTCACCCACACCGCGATCCAGATCTTCTGCGATGGCCGCGCGGCCGACCTCCTTGTCGTCTCTGCCGGAAGCGAGCTTCCGATACTTCTCCACCAACGCGGGAGTGGCGTTCTCGGGATAATGCAGCGCGTTGTAGCTCATCTGGATGAAGAACGGCTTCCGAGCCGCCTGGCTTTTCTTCATGAACTCGACGGCTCGTGTGCCCATGCCGAAGATATCCACCGGGTTCGGTGGCAGATGCGGTGCAGCGTCCTGATTGCCCGTGTCGCCATCGCTCTCGTCGTAACCGTGCGCGGCGGGTCCACCGCCTGAGAGATGCCATTTGCCGTAGTGGGCGGTGGCGTAGCCTGCGGACTTC
>JBILVU010000060.1:0-32504 GCA_044370285.1 Prosthecobacter sp. | reverse complement strand
CCACCTTTGAAGCGCCGCTGAACTGGGCGGATAATCTCGGCCAGCGCATGCGTGGCTGGGTGCATCCGCCGGTCACCGGCCAGTATCGTTTCTGGGTCGCCGGCGATGACGAAACGCGACTGTTGCTGAGCACCAATGACAGCGCCGCCAGTGCGGTGCAGATCGCCAATGTGCCGGAGTGGAGTGATTCGCGCCAGTGGACGAAGTTTCCAACGCAGACCTCCGTGCTCATCACGCTTCAGGCTGGTCAGCGTTACTACATCGAGGCTTTGATGAAGGAAGGCGCGGGTGGTGACAACCTCGCCGTCGCCTGGGAAATCCCCGGCACGGCCAGCGGACCTGTCGTGATCGATGGGCTGTATCTCACGCCTTGGTCGATCAACCAGCCACCGGTCGTCATCAATCCCGGCACTCAGACGAATGTCGTCGGCAATGCCGTCACGCTTCCAATCAATGCCACCGATGCGGAGAATGACGCGCTCACCTACACCGCCACCGGCTTGCCCGCAGGCCTGAGCATCGCTCCAGCGACCGGACGCATCACTGGAACGCCGACGACGGCTGGCACGTCGAATGTCGTCGTGAGTGTGAATGATGGCAGAAACACCGCTGTGACCACCGCGTTCACTTTCACCATCAATGCGCAGCTCACGCTGAGTGCTCTCACCGGTGCTCCAGCGCCGGTGAATACCGCCATCACCTTCACCGCCACCTCCACCGGTGGTTTGAATCCACAATTCAAATGGAACTTTGGCGATGGCAGTGCGGAAACAGCCTTCAGCAGCGCCAAAACAGCGACGAAGACCTACACCGTGCCGGGACGCTACATCGTCACCGTCACCGCCCGCGATGCCACCGGTCGTGAACTCACCGCCAGCTTCCGCCAGGGCGTTCACGCCGTGCTCACCACGGCCCAGCCGCGTGTGTCGAGCACGATGGCTTATCAGGTGCGCAGCGGTGCCAATGCTCGCTTGTGGGTCGTGAATCCCGATCAGGACAGCGTCACCGTTTTCGATGCCGTGACGCGTGCTCGCAGCGGCATCATCGCCACGGGTTCCGCCCCGCGTAGCGTCGCCATCGCCTCCGATGGCAATGCGTGGATCGTGAACAGCGAGTCCGCCAGCATCAGCATCATCAACACCAGCCTCGCGTTGGCGCAGACCGTCACGCTGCCACGCGGCTCACGGCCTTACGGCATCGTTTTCGATCCTGCTGGCAATACCGCTTACGTCTCGCTGCAAGACACCGGCCGCGTCATCAAGATCGCCCGCACCGCGCCCGCCACCATCGCAGGCACCGCCACCATCGGCAGCGATGTGCGCCACCTTTCCATCAGCGCCGATGGAACGAAACTGTATGCCACCCGCTTCATCACGCCTCGTCTTCCCGGTGAAGAAACGGCCGTCGTGACCACGCAGAGCGGCACCACGAAGTTCGGTGGCCAAGTGGCCGTCGTCACCACCGCCACGATGGTCGTCGCCAAGACGATCATCTTGGAGCACAGCAATGAAACCGACAGCTCCATCGCCGGTCGCGGCATTCCAAACTACCTCGGCCCCGCCGTCATCAGCCCCGATGGCCGCACTGCCTGGGTGCCGTCGAAGAAGGACAACATCAAGCGTGGTGTGCTCCGCGATACGCAAACGCTCACACATGATAGCGCCGTGCGCAGCATCACCTCGCGAATCGACCTCACCACCGATGCAGAAGACTTCGCGGCCCGCATTGATTACAACGATGCCGGCATCGCCGTCACAGGCTGCTACGAGCCGAAGGGCATGTACCTCTTCACCGCGCTCGAAGGCAGTCGCGAGGTCGCTGTCGTGGATTCGCATGGCAAACGCGAGTTGCTTCGATTCACCGCCGGACGTGCGCCGCAGGGCGTCGTGACCTCGCCGGATGGTCGCACGGTCTTCGTGCATAACTTCATGGATCGTAGCGTGACCATTCACGATACCTCCGCCCTCATCGACGGCGCTGAAACGACTCCCACGCTCACGGCCACGCTCGCCTGCATCACCACTGAAAAGCTCGCCGCGAACCTTTTGAACGGCAAACAGCTCTTCTATGATGCTCGTGATCAGCGCCTCGCCCTCCAGCAATACATCTCCTGTGCTTCCTGTCACAATGACGGCGGTCAGGACGGCCGCGTGTGGGACTTCACCGGCTTCGGCGAAGGTCTGCGCAACAACATCAGCCTCAAAGGCCATGCCAATCATGGCCCCGCGCACTGGACGGGGAACTTCGACGAGATTCAGGACTTCGAAGGCCAGATCCGAGGCTTCGCCTTGGGCCTCGGCCTCATCGCCACCGGCACGCCGCATCCTTCGCTCGGCACGCCGAATGCTGGGCGCAGTGCCGATCTCGATGCGCTCGCCGCGTATGTGAATTCGCTCGCCACCACCGGCAACAGTCCGAACCGCAACACCAACGGCACGCTCACCACCGATGCCACCGCCGGGCAGACGCTCTTCAAGCAGCTCAACTGCGCCTCATGCCATAGCGGCAGCCGCTTCACCAACTCCGCCCTCAATGTCTTCCGCGACATCGGCACCATCAAACCGAGCACAGGCAAGCGCCTCAATGGCGCGCTCACCGGCCTGGATGTGCCCACGCTGCGCGGCCTTTGGAATACCGCGCCGTATCTCCATGATGGTCGTGCCGCCACACTCGCGGAAGCTGTGAGCGCCCACCAGGGCGTGACGCTTACCCCCACTCAGATGACTCAACTCGTGGCCTATCTGTCTCAAATCGAAGACTCAACCGTGAGCGCTCCCGCACCGATCAACATTGTGCTCGCCACCGCCAGCAGCACCGTGAACGGCACCTTCGCCGTCACCGGCACGCTTAGCGAAGCCGCCACTGGTTTCGTCGTTGGCGACATCAGCATCACCGGCGGCACGATCAGCGGCTTCACGCTCACTGGAACGGCCTTCAACTTCAACGTCACGCCCACCGCGGCGAACAGCCAGATCAGCATCGCCGCCGGGACGATGACCGATTCTGTCGGCGTGGCGAATCTCGCCTCGAATGTACTCAACATCACCAATGGCAGTGATGTCACTAAGCCTTCCATCACGCTCGCCACGGCTTCCACGACCGTTTCAGGTCCCTTTGTCGTGAACATCACGCCGAGCGAAACCATCACCGGCCTAGCTCTGGCTGATTTTGCCATCACCAACGGCACCGCGTCCGCTTTGACGAGCACGAGCGTCACCATCACGCCGACCGCTGCTGGTGCCGTGAGCGTTCAACTGCCCGCCGGAACCGTCGCTGATGCGGCTGGCAATACGAACACGGCCTCGAACACGCTCAGCATTACCTTCACACCTGCTCCGGGCGTCACCAACGTGCTGCTGCAAGCGGAAGACTTCGACGCGGGCGTTCAAGGCACCGCCTTCAATGACACCGAGGCCGAAAACTTCGGCCTCACCTGGGGCGGCTTCAGTTACCGCACCAGCGGCGTGGACATCGAAGCCTCCGGCGATACCGACGGCACGCCATCCGTCGGCTGGACCGCTGCGGGCGAATGGCTGCGCTTCACCAAAGACCTCTCGCCCGGCACTTACGAACTCACTGCCCGCGCCGCCACACCGCTCGCAGGCCCGGCGCAGATCCGCGTCGTCGTCAATGGCACTGCCGTCAGCACCTTCAACATCACCTCCACCGGCGGCTGGCTCACCTGGCGCACCTTCACCATTCCAAACGTCACCATCAATGCGAGCGGCAGCAGCACCATCCGTCTCGAGTTCGTGAACGGCGGCGTGAACCTGAACTGGGTGGAGTTGAAAAACACCTCCGCTCCCGACACCACCAAGCCCTCCGTGCAGCTCGCCACCGCTACGACGAGCGTCAATGCACCCTTCACCGTGAATGCCACCTTCAGCGAGCCTGTCACCGGCGTGGCTTTGAATGATTTCACCGTCACGAATGGCACCGCATCGAACCTCACGGGCAGTGGAGCAGCCTACAGCATCCGCATCACACCCACAGCGAATGGCGCTGTCGCCATCACCATGCCCGCGAATGCCGCCAGCGATGCCGCGGGCAATACGAGCACCGCCTCCAATGCGCTGAGCGTGACCTACACCGCTCCGAGCGATCCTTTGCCCACCGTGGCACTCACCTCCGCATCGAGCACTGTCACCGGCAGCTTCACGGTGAATGCGCAGTTCAGCGAAACGGTCACCGGCTTGCTCGCCATCGAGTTCACCGTGACGAATGGCAATGTCACCGGCCTCAGCGGCAGTGGCTCGCTTTGGATCGCCACGGTGCAGCCGACGGCGACCGGTGCGGTGGGTATTTCTCTGCCTGCTAATGTGGTTCTCGATAGCGCCGGGCAGGGGAACACCGCCTCGAATGTCCTCACCGTGAACTACGCACCGGTCACACGTCAAAACGGCATCACCGCCGATTACTTCGCCGGATTGAATTTCGACCAGCTTCGCTTCAGCCGCATCGACCCGACCATCAACTTCAATTGGACCGCCGCGCCGGACTCCCGTCTGCCGAGCGACAACTTCTCCGTGCGCTGGCATGGCTGCGTCATCCCGCGTGCCACCGGCCTGCACACCTTCAACACACGCAGCGATGACGGCGTGCGCCTGTGGGTGAACAACGTACTCATCATCGACAACTGGACCAACCACGGCGAGACCTGGGACTATGGCTCGATCAATCTACAGGCCGGTGTGCCGGTGGTGATGAAGATGGAATTTTACGAGGCCGGTGGTGACGCCATTGCCCAGCTCTGGTGGGAAGGCCCCACGCATCCATTTGAGGTCCTGCCGACCAATGCGTTGCTCATCAATGAGAACGGCATGAATGCCGCGCCGTATCCCGCGAGCTTCACCGAATGGCTCGCCAGCCCGCGCAGCAATGGCAACACGTTCAACGCCGATGGCGACGACTTCGCCGACCTCCTCGAATACGCCCTCGGCACGCCCGCCGGTAGCGGTGTGAGCACTGGCGATACCCTCAAAATTGAAAACGGCACCGCCAGCCTCACCAAGGCCCCGAGCATTGCCGACCTCCGCTGGTTCCTCGAATCCACCAGCGACCTCAAAGCCTGGACCGCACTCAACCTTGCTCCTGTGGTGATCGACAACCAAGATGGCACCGAGACCCTTCGATGGACTCTTCCCGTTCAAGCGAATGGCATCCTCCGCCTTCGCGTGCAGCGCCTCGGTGCTTCCGATACCGCCGCCACGCCTCCGCAGGCCTGGAGCACGCTCAACCTCACGGCCGGCATTCAAAGCATCGGCGTGCAGACCTTGAACGCGCCGATCTTCACCGGCCTCGTGCATAGCGTGAATGGTCGCAGCCTCTTCCTCAGCGATGCCAGCTACCTCCCAGCACTCGTTGAAGAAGGCGCGAAGTATTACCTCGAGCTTCGCAATGGGCCGCTCGCTGGTCATCGCCTCGATTTGAGCCTCGTGGGCGATCGTGCGCTCGTCATCGACACCGAGTCACCTCGCAACACGCTCGCCGAACTGCCCGCCAGCCTCACCGGCATTCAAATCGCCGTTCACAAGCATGTGACGCTCGGCGATGTCTTTGCCAAAAAAGCCCTCCGCGGCTCCACGAGTGCCAGCAGCGCCGATCAGGTGCTCTTCCTCGAAAATGGCAGCTTCCGCACCTTCTGGCTCTTTCAGTCCGGCAACACCCTGCAATGGACCGCCAGCGGCGATGCCACGCTCTCGAATGCCGACTCGACGATCATCGCTCCGGGCTCCGGCGTGCTCTTCAAATCCTCGCTGAGCACCGCGAGAAGCCTCTTCATCACCGGCCGCGTGCGCACCACGCCCTTCGCCATCCGTGTGAGCGAAGGAAATCAGTTCCTGACCGCGCCGTGGCCGCTCGCCGCTTCGCCGAACAGCCTCGCCATGCTCACCGGCTTCCTCGCGAGCACCAATCCGAACACCGCCGATACCGTCCAGCTCTGGAAAGGTGATGCCTCGCCCGGCTCCAGCGGTTACACCGGCCTCTGGCTCTTCAAAAACAGCGCCACCGGCACCGCCTCCTGGTCCCTCACCACCGACGCCGCCCTCCGCAGCCAAAATGCCTCGATGCTCTTCCCCCTCAACCGCGCCTTCTTCCTCAAACCCGCCGTCGGAACCCGCGGCGAGTGGATCGTGCCCGCGCCGTGAGTGTGGGCGACCTCACGCCTCGGAAAACGGACGTTTTCCGCTACGCCAGACCCTTCTCGTAGCGACGCCGAGAGCCACGGTGAAGCGAGTGAGACGCTCGCTTGGGAAAACTCACGTTTTCTGCTACGCCCAGTGCTTCTCGTAGCGGCGGGCGTCAGCACGCCGATGACTCGCTCGAATCGGGAAACGCACCTTCTCCACGACGCACAGCCCGATTCTCCATCATCGCCGCTCGAAGGCGCCAGAATTTCTCCCAGTAGCCTTCATCCAGCGGATGCAGCTTGGGATACCCCGTGACCATGCAGCCGAGATAGGGCCACTGTCGCGGGTGTTTCACGAGACCCGCACGCACCGGGTTCTGCTCGATGTAATGCGCCATCTCCCGCACCGCGTCCGCGCCTTTCTCATGCTGACGCAGCACATGGTCATAGGCCTGTGCTTGAAAGCGTGTTCCTGGCTGGCAGCGATCCAGCAGGGCATTGACCTGCTCGCGGAAAAACTTCGCCGCTTTCTTCTGCTCCGCGGTTTCCGCCACGCCCATCCAGAGAAGGTGCAGGTGGTCGGGCATCAGGCAGTAGATTGGGCAGACGAGATCAAAGCGAGCTAGGGTGTGCAGAAGCAGTTCCCGAAAGCGTGGATGAAACCCCGGCTTTAGCCAACCCGTGACGCGATCCTGAATCGTCATCTGCCAATGCACCGTGCTGAAACCCCGGTAAAAGCCATCGGGCAAGCGGCGCAGCCAGTCGTGCTTGGAATCCAGATCCATGCGCAAATCCTCGCTAGAAACCGGTGTTTCTGTCGAGAGGAAAAAAGCGTCATCTGCGGAAAACTTACGTTTTCCGCTACGCCAAGCTCTCCTCGTAGTGGCGGGCGTCAGCACGCCGAGAGCCAAGGCGAAGCGTGTGAGGCGCTCGTTGGGGAAAACTTATGTTTTCCGCCACGCCAAGCGTCTCTCGTAGCGGCGGGCGTCAGCACGCCGAGAGCCAAGGCGAAGCGTGTGAGGCGCTCGCTTGGGAAAACTCACGTTTTCCTCTACGCCAAGCTCTCTTCGTAGCGGCGGGCGTCAGCACGCCGAGAGTCATGGGAAGCGCAAGAGACGCTCACTTCGGAAAACGCACGTTTTCCACGACACCAGCCGCCTCACCCACGCACCTCGCTCACATACTCTCCCACCGCCCGCATCGTCTCACCAGCGACATCCGCTCTCGCTTTGGCAAAGGGCGGACGGAACCAAGGAAAGGAGCCGAGGAGATCGGGGGTAACGAGTACCTGCCCATCGGTGCCACTTCCGGCACCGATGCCGATGGTGGTGGCCTTCACGGCGGCAGTGATTTGCGTGGCGACCTCTGGCACGATGCTTTCGAGAACCATGGCGCAGGCGCCGGCTTCATCGAGGGCCTTGGCATCGGCGAGTAGCGAGGCGATTTGATCGGCTGTTTTGCCCTTCTTTTTGTAGCCGCCCTCTTCTTTGACGCTTTGCGGCAGCATGCCGATGTGGCCGACGAAGGGGATGCCAGCGTCGATGATGGCTTTGACCTCAGGCAGATGGGCCACACCACCTTCGAGCTTCACGGCGGCGGCTCCGCAGGCCATGAGGCGTCGCGCATTGGCGAGCGCCTCCGCCGGCGTGCGGTAGCTGGCAAAGGGTAAATCGGCGATCACGGGCGTGCGTTGGACGCCTCGGCACACGGCGGCGGTGTGCAGCACCATCATGTCCATCGTGACGCCAGTGGTGTCCGGCAGACCATGCACGACCATGCCGAGGGAATCGCCCACGAGGATCAAATCAAGGCCCGCCTCGTCGAGCAGGCGGGCGGTGGGGTAATCGTAGGCGGTGAGGACGGCGATTTTTTGACCGAGCTGCTTCCGCTCGCGGAGTTCGGTGAGGTTTGAGAGAGGAGGGAGAAAGGTTTTCACGGCAGTGGGATCGTCGTCGAGATCAGCGAGCAGCTCGGCGATGGTCTTGGATGAATTGGGAAGGCGCAGGCCGGGGTTCAAATCGGCCAGCGGTTGGAGCACAAAGCGGCGCTGGTGCAGTCGCGGATGCGGGATGGTGAGCGCTTCATCGTCGATGACGAGGGGGCCGGCGTGCAGGATGTCGAGGTCCAGCGTGCGCGGCGAGTTCCGCTCATGCACCGGCGGACGGCCGAGGGTGGTCTCAATGGCCTTCAGTTTTTCGTGGAGGTCGTGAGGGAGGAGGTCCGTCTCCAGCTCGATGGCGGTGTTTAAAAATGCCTGCGTGCCGGGGGCGCAATCGACGGGCGCGGTTTCATAGATCGGCGCGGTGCGGATCGTGGCACCGGGCACGCTTTCGCGGATCAGCGTGAGGCCGCGGCGGAGGTTCTCCGCACGGTCACCGAGGTTCGAGCCGAGGGCGATGCCATAGATCATGCGAGGGAAGGGGAGTGCGGGGGCTTCACAGAAAGGGAAGCGCCCAGCCCAGCATATCTGAAGCCACTCCCCACCAGCAGTGCGCCACCTCGCCGAGCCCGAGAGCGGGCGAGGGCGACGCGGCGAGCAGCATGAACATGAGGACGCCCGTGTTGAAAAGGAAAATGAGCATCATCGAGAAGAACTCGCCGTTCTTCGTCAGATCGCCCTGCTCCAGGCGGATCGTTTTGGCGGTGTAAGTGGCGTGAAAGCACCACGTCAGCCCCACGAGATAATAAAACACCAGCGCCGGGACGATGCTCAGTCGCCAGATTTTGATTGGCTCATGCATTTCGAGGAAGAGACCGGCCACGCCGAAGAGGACCAGCACGATCGTGGTGTAAAACGGCAGCAGGTAAGGGGCGAGCGTGATCCAGGTGTTCGATTTGTTCGTCTCCACATAGCCGCCCGAGGCGCTGGCCTTCCAATCGAAGATCTCCCCGCCGAACAGCCGGGCCGTGACGAGGTGACTCATCTCATGCCCAAACACATAGGCCGTCACGGGTCGCACATTCAGGTTCCACATCGCCCCCCAGCTCGCTCCGCCGACGGCGAACCAGATGAACTCCCGGCTGCGCCAGAATTCCATGTCCTTGCAGGCCCGCCAGAGCATGACCATCAGCGTCGCCGCCGTCACCAGGGCCAGCGGGAAGAGCAGGAAGGCACCGATGACCTGCTTGGAGACATAACGCCACCACTCGCCCTGCACGTCGGCACGGTTGTTGATGCCGATGGGCCGGGTGGTGGCCTCGTGCTGAAAGCGGCGTGTATTCTTTTTCGACATCGCCATATATTTAACAAATGTTAAACATGTTCACAATTTTTTTGTGAATATGTGAACAAGGTTGTTCATGATGCCCCATGCGCCGCTGGCTCCTCCGAATCCTCCTTTCCCTGCTTTTGCTGGTTGTTTTGGTCCATTGCGCCAGCCGCACCGAGGCACCGCCGCTGCCGCCCGGCGTGAAAAAGGAGCACGCCCAGCTCGATCTCGCCGGCCGCCGCGTCTCCGTGACCCTCTACCGCCCCGCGAATGACGACAACGCCCCGCTCATCGTCGTCGCACACGGTTTCTTACGCTCCAAGCGTTACATGGCGGGTTGGGGCGGTCACTTGGCCGGAGAGGGCTTTTTCGTCGCCGTGCCCACTCAGCCCGCTTTCGCCGATCATGCGCTCAATGGCCGCGTTTTGGCCGCTTTGGTCGAAAAGTATCGCGACAAGCGCCGCGTGGCCCTCATGGGCTTTTCAATGGGCGGTTTGACCACCCTGCTCGCCACCACCCACACGCCCGTCGATGCCTGGGTGGGCCTCGATCCCGTCGATATGAACGGCCAAGGCAAAGCCGCCGCCGCGAAACTGAAAGCTCCCGCCCTCCTCCTGCTCGCCGAACCCGAAGCCTGGAACAGGCACGGCAACGCCCAAGCCATCGCCGACGCGATTCCCGGCGAAAAACACCTCCACCGCATCCCCGGTGCCACCCACCTCGACGCCGAATGGCCCACCGACCTCCTCGGCCAACTCGCCTGCGGTTTTGTCGATGAAAAGCGCCAGCAGCAGTTCCGGGCAAAAGCAACGGAGTTTCTGAAAAAGACGCTTCTGAAGTGACCCCACGTAGCGGCGGGCGTCAGCACGCCGAAAGCCACTAGGGAGGCCAATGCGAAGTAGCTTCGATTGGCAATCGAAGCCATCCAATTTGAAATCAACGTCCTCGCCGGAAGCTCACCAACCTCTCCTACTCCTCCCTCCGCACTCTGTTCAGAGGTCGCGATGAGTTCCCCACCGAAATCGCCAGCGAAGAGCACGATATTTACACTTTCATCGTGTGCATTCACGGAGTGTGCATGAGGTGGAGAATGCCAAGATTAGGTGCTTACTTTGTAGTCAATTCACCATTTCCTGCTGTAATCCCATAGGCTATGCAAAAATCTGTTCACTTCCGAGTCGATCCGAAACTCGCCCACGTTTTGGGCGAGAACTACACGTCGAGTGAGAAAGCACTCAAAGAACTCATCGACAATGCGTGGGACGCCGAGGCTACTGAAATCCATGTCACCGTTCCGAACATCCTCACTGATTCCCCCATCATCGTGCAGGATAACGGCAGTGGAATGAAGACGGCGGAGGTCGAAGCCGAATACCTCAATATCGCCAGCCCACGATTCAGCCGAAAAGGCGACCGCACGCCCAATCTCAACCGCACTGTCAAAGGCCGCAAAGGCATCGGCAAATTCGCCGGACTCATCCTCGCCAGCGAGATGGAACTCGTCACGCAAGCCGCAGGAAAGAGGACCCAAGTGCGCATCTCCAAACCTGTTCTTATGGCGGCCCTTGGTGACCTTGAAAAGGTGCCCTTGCCTCTTGAGGTCGCCGACTCAGATCCAGCGGATGCGAAGGGCACCACCATCACCCTGCGAAACCTCAATCCCAAGCTTTCGCATATCCAGCCAGACAAGCTCAAGGAGCTACTTGCGCTCGACTACGGACGGGAGCCATCCTTCGTCATCTTTGTGAATGGTGAACGCGTCTTCCACCACGACATCCAAGGCGAGAAGTTTCAGACCGAGATTACACTCCCCAACGGCCAGACCGCCAGCGTCTCCTACACCATCGCCGACAAACCACTGCCGGGCAAAAAATCAGGACTCAACGTCCGTGTTGGCGGCAAGAGCATCGGCAAGCCCCACCTCTTCGGCCTCGAAAATGACGACGCCCTCTCCGACCGGCTCCGTCGCCGCATTGTCGGAGAAATCAACCTCCCTGCCGACTCCCTCGAACTCACCGCCGCCGGAGGCGATGTCATCGAAAGTGACAAAGGCTTCGAGATGCTCATGCAGGCCATGCCCGCCGAACTCAAGCAGAACCTAGAAGCCACCCACACCAACGAATTCAACCTCGCCAAAGCCCGCCTCAGCAAGCAAATGAAACAGCGGCTGGAAAGCGTGCCCGAGCATCGCCGCACCATTGCCGAGGAGCGCATCACCCGCCTCATGCAGCGTTCGTTTCAGGAAGGCGAAAAGCTGGAGCGAATCGAAGCCCTCGTCGCCCTTGTGCTCGATGCCTTGGAAATAGATGAATACTGGACCGTCTGCCAGCATGTCCACGAAGCCGAGAAAGTGGATGTCTTCCACTTCGCTACAGCCCTCGAAGAATTCGGCCTTTGCGACCTCGCCTTGATGGGCACCCAAGCCAAGCGCCGCCTAGAGTTTCTCGACGGACTCGAGCGCCTCGCCACTGATCCTAAAACCAGCGAAGCGCAAATGCACAAGGCTCTTGCCACCAACCTTTGGGTCTTCGGCCCCGAATACAGCCTCATGGCCAGCAACCGCCAGCTCCGCACCATCATCGAAGACTACGTCGGCCCCGATGCCACTGACCGCCCTGACCTCTTCCTAGCAGGCAATGTGCTCAAACAACATCTCCTCATCGAGTTCAAGAAACCCACCCTCACCGTCGGACGCGACGCCGAATCCCAAGCCAAAAAGTATGCCGACACCATCACCGGGAAACTTGGAATGCCCCTCGATCTCCTAATCGTCGGAGGGGAGGTTGACCCCAAGCTGGTTGACGAATACACAGGCAAGAAAACCAAGTTCGTCAGCTACCGAGCCGTCATTGCGACTGCGAAGACGCAGTTGGAGTGGCTCATCAACGAACTACAGACGCCTTGTTCCTAGACATCAGATATGACGCCCATCCTGCCACCCGACGCTTACGAATCGTCTTTCGTCGCAGTCAGGACGAAATAGCTCTTCCAAAAAGCGGCCTTTTTCGATAAAACGGCCACCCGGAGTGTCACAGCAGGGCTCCGGGTCCAACCGCATGCTCCGCTTTGCTTTCCTTTTTCTCTTCGCCGTCGTCGTTTCTGCCTTTTCCCAAGGCACGGGTCTCACGGGGCAATACTACGACACGGCCACCTTTGGCACGCTGAAGACCACGCGGACGGATGCGACGGTGAATTTCAGTTTCAGCACGGCGATTCCCTCGGGCACGACGATCACGGCGGCGACTTCGTATTCGATTGCGTGGTCAGGGCAGGTCGAGCCGGAGTTTTCGGGGCTCTACACGTTTTATGTGTCGGCGGATGACGGGGCGCGGCTGTGGGTGAATGACCAGATGATTGCTTCGCGGACGTTTTTCACGACGCCGACGGAGATGCGCGGGCAGGTGAATCTGACGGCGGGGAAACGGGTGAACATCCGGCTGGAATACATTCAGCAAACCGGTGGCGCTGCGGTGAAGCTGGAGTGGTCCTGTGCGTCGCGGGCGCGGGAGGTGATTCCGACGGCGAGGCTGTTTCCGGCTCGCGTGGACAAGGCGGGCGGATCGCTGCTGCGGGAGCATTGGAGCGGGATCAGTGGGGGCTTGATCTCGTCGCTCACCGCGAATGCGAACTACCCGAACAAGCCGGGCGGTCGCGAGTTCATCACATCGTTCGAGTGCTTGGCGCAAGATTGGGCGGAGTCGTATGGCACGCGGGTGACGGGCTTCATCGTGCCGCCGGTGAGTGGCAGCTACACCTTCGCGGTGAGTGGCGATGAGGTGGTGGAGCTGTATGTGAGCACGGACGCGACGAGCGCGAACAAGTCGCTCGCAGCGAGTGTGGCCTCCGCGACCGCGTTTCGGGCCTGGGGCACGCCGTCGAGTGTCAGGACGCTCGTGCAAGGTCAACGCTACTATGTGGAGCTGTTGCACAAAGAGAACATCGGCACGGATCATTGGTCCGTGGGCTGGAAAAAGCCGGGTGATGCGGCTTTCAGCGTCGTTCCAGGCTCCGCGCTGGTGCAGCCGGGTCTCACGACGGCGCAACCGACGGAGGCGAATCTGCTCAACACGATGGCGCAGGATCATCCGCGCCTTTTTGCCACCGCGGAACGTTTTGCGAAGCTGAAAGCGGCTTACCTGAGCCCCACGGCATCGCAGGCGAAGACCTGGGCGCAAAACGCGATCAACTCGGCCAATGGCCTCCTCACCACGCCACCGATCGTCTATGCGCCGGATGTGCGCAGCGTGATTTTGAATGACGCACGCAAGGTGGTGGATCGCATGTATAAGCTGGGCCTCGCCTGGCAGCTCACCGGCGATGCGCAGTATGCCGAGCGTGCCTGGACAGAGCTGAGCACCGTGGCGGACAACGCGCTCTTCCCGAACTGGAATCCCAGTCACTTCCTCGATGTCGCGGAGATGACGCACGGATGCGCCATTGGTTACGATTGGTTTTACCACTACTGGGATGCCACACGCCGCACGACGATCCGCACGGCGATCATCAACAAAGGCCTCACGCCTGGCCTGTCGCAGTTCACCAGCAATGTCGGTTGGTCGCAAAGCGATGGCAACAACTGGAACCAAGTCTGCACCGGCGGTCTTAGCATGGGCGCACTCGTGGTGGGCACGGAATCCGAGGCGCTGGTGGAAAACATCCTCAATCGCTCCATCAACTCCACGCGGCCCTGCTGGAAGCACTTCACCACCGACAACGGCGCGTGGTATGAAGGCCCTGGCTACTGGGGCTACACCACGGAGTATGGCATGCGGATGCTCGCCGGACTCGAATGGGTGCTGGGCAGTGATTTCGGCATCAGCAACACGCAAAATGTCTCCGAGGCCGGCTATGGCCCGATCAACTCCCTCGGCACCTCGAACGTCATTTTCAATTATGCCGACGCAGGCGCGGGCGGCGGCACTCGTGGAGCTCAGTTTCAGTGGATGGCACGGCGTTACGGCATCGCCGCCTATGATGGCTGGGAAAACACCGGCAGCGGCAGTGCGCTGAGTGCGCTGTGGTGGAATGATCACGCGGGCATCACCGTGGCGAACAATGGCTCGGCGGCGGACATGGCCTTCCACGGCGAGGAAGGCACCGCTTTTGAAGCGCAGGAAATGGTCACGATGCGTGGCAAATGGGCGGACAGCCGCGCCACCTTCGTCGGCACGAAAGGCGGTCAAATGGGCGCGGATCATGGCAATCTTGACGCGGGCACCTTTGTGCTCGATGCGCTCGGCAAACGCTGGTTTCACGATCTCGGCGGCGATAACTATGCGCTGACCAATTACTTCAACGGCACGCCGAATGCCTCCGGCGTGGATCGCTGGGACTACTACCGCATGAGGCCGGAAGGCCAGAACACGCTCGCCATCAATCCCGATGGCACCGCTGGCATGGTGCTGAATGCCGTCGCACCGCTCACCGCGTATCAAAGCGAGCTCGGCGGTAGCAGTTCCTTCTCGATTCATGATCTCACGCCGGTTTACACGGGCATGAGCAAGGTCTGGCGCGGTGTGCGCTTGATGGGCACACGCGATGAAGTGCTCGTGCAGGATGAGATCACTGCGGCGACGGGCAAGACGGTGTGGTGGTTTGCGCATTACACGCATCCGACCACCAGCGTCGTCATTGATCCCGATGGCACCAGCGCGATGCTCACTCAGGGCGCGGAGCGTCTGTGGTGCAAAATCCTCAGCAGCAGCGGCCAATTCCAAATCATGGATGCGGTGCCATTGCCCGGTTCGGCGAATCCGGTGACGACACCCGCGCAAAACGCCAACACCGGCCACAAGAAGCTCGCCATCAATCTCACCAACGTCACGAACACCACGCTCGCCGTGTGGTTTGTGCCTCTGCAAACCGGCGATCCCATTCCCATGACGCTGCCCGCTGTCACCGCGCTCAATACTTGGAATATCGCTGCCTCGAATGACGCGCCCGTGGCCATCAGCAGCGTCGCCACGAGCAATGGCGAAAACCCGGTGGACATTGATTTGCGCAACTACATCACCGACGACTCCACGCCCGCCGCGCAGATGCGTTTCAGCGTGAGCGATCCACAAAACGGCACCGTGACACTGCTCGCCGATGGCTTCACCGCCCGCTTCACGCCGACTCCAGGCTACACCGGCGTGCCGAGTTTCTCCTTCACCACGACGGATACGGGCGCTGATCCTCGCATGATCCTGGCGTATGATTTTGACCTGCCTGATCCGACGCTTTCGACTGAGCAGCCTGATGTCTCCGGCAATGGCCGCAACGGCACACTGGAGGCCATCGGCACCGGCACTTACACGCTGCAAAGCGATGTGCCTGCTGCGCTGGGACGCGATGGTCGCAGTCTCGATCTCGCGGAGAATGGCGGTGCCAATGCCGCACGACTCAGTCGCGTCGTCACCACCACCGAAATCGATTGGGACACCAGTGACTGGACTTTCACCGGCTGGTTTAAACGCCGCGATAGTGGTAGCGAGGACATGATCTGGCACTTGAACACGGGCGATGGCTTCGGCAGCGGTGAGGAGCTGTATTTGATGGCTCGCGGCACCTCCACCCTCACGCTGCATCACTATCCAGGGCCGGATGTGAACATCGAGAGCACCGCCGCCGCACCCGATGTGTGGCATCACTTTGCCGTCGTGCGCAGTGGCACCACAATCAGTCTCTATTTAAATGGAGCACTCGTCGGTAGCGATACCTCCTTCACGCTCGCCACCGCTCAAGTTCCGCCGCTCATCTTCGGTGGTCACACCGATGTGTCGGCGACTTTTGCACCCCGCTGGTTTGACGGAAAAATTGACGAACTCGCTGTCTTCAACACCGCCCTCGCTCCGGCTGAAATCACCACTTTGTTCAATGGCATGACGACACGCCATTTCGGCGGTCTCAGCACCACGGCCACGATTTCCCTCTCCGCCACACCCGTGAACTACGTCTGGACCAGTACCACCAGCGGCAACTGGTCCACTGGCACGAACTGGCAGAGCGGTGCCGCGCCCACCGGCACACGCGGCGCTTCCGTGCAGTTCTACACGGGCCAAACGCTCGCTGGAGTCACCGCCACGGCCACGAATGACATCGCGGGCGTCTTCCAGATGAACAATCTCACTCTCGCAGGCACGAACGACACAGGCGCGACGACCGCCACAGTCAGCGGCGGCACCTGCCAGCTCCTCAATAACGGCACCACCTTGCCCACGGTGAACCTCACCGGCACCTCCGGCTCGGGCACGAACATCCTAACCTACAACATCAACACACCCGTCGTGCTCGGCGCCGACACGACCTTCAATGGCAGCAATAGCGGCACCTTCATCTTCAATGGCGATGTCAGCGGCGCTGGCGGCGTGATTCGCAACAGCACGAGCAGCAAACTCATCCTCGCAGGCACGAACAGCTACACTGGCGACACCACGATCAATGCGGGCACGCTTCAAATCGGCAATGACGGCACCACCGGCAGCCTCGGCAGCGGCGATGTGATCAACAACGGCACGCTGCGTTTTGACCGCACGGGCACTTTGAACGTGCCGAATGCCATCACCGGCACCGGCGGCGTGCAGATTGATTGCCCGATCAATGCGGGCACCGTCGTCTTCAGCGGCACGAATACCTTTGATGGAGGTGTGAACGTCAGCGGCGGCACTTTGCGCATCACGAACAGCACCGCGCTCGGCGATGGCACGAAGACTGTCACGCTCAGCAACGGCACCGCAGGCGCTCCGCATCTCAATCTCGATGGCAGCAGCGACCCCATCGAACTACCCGCCACCATCAGCTACAACACCAGCAGCGCCACCGGAGCCATCATCAATGAAGCGGGCGACAACACCATCCTCGGCCCCATCAATCTCACTGGCGGCGGTGGCGATACGAAGATCCTCGTCAGCGGCGGCACGCTCACACTCGCAGGCAGTATTGCGCCAATTACAAATGGCCGAAGACTCCTGCTCGATGGTGTGGGCACTGGAGTCGCCGTCGGCCAGATCAACAATGGAACAGGTATTAATGTGCTGCTAGAACTTACCAAACAAAGCACCGGCACCTGGACCCTCTCCGGTGCCAATTCTCACAGCGGCACCACCAGCGTGAGCGCAGGCACGCTCATCCTCGGTCACGCCAGCGCTCTCGGCAGCGGCGGTTTGCAGCTCGGAAACACCCTCGGAGCCACCAGCATCACCGCTGGAGCCACGCTTGATCTGAATGGGCAACAATCCGTCAATGAGGTCATTACGGTCCGTGGCACTGGCGTGAGCACTGTCGGCGCTTTGATCAACAACAGCCCCAATGCCGCCAGCATCGCCAGCGGCGTCGTCTCGAGCATCTCCACGACGGCGGGCGGAATTCACAGCACCGTGCCTGATGTCATCCTCAGCGGAAACGCCACTGCTGTAGCCACTTTGGGCCTCAGCGCAGCCAGTTTCACGATCAATGGCGGTACAACGCAATACTCCGCCGCACCCACCGCCACCATCACCGGCGGTGGCGGCACTGGAGCCACCGCAACGGCCACTTTGACCAGCGGCGTCGTTTCCGGCATAACCATCACCAATGCAGGAGTCGGCTACACCTCGGCTCCGACCGTTGCCTTCAGCGGCGGCACCGTCACCAATGCACTCATCAATCCAACGGGCACCGGCAACGCGACCAATTTCATCGTGAGCGGCATCCAGGTCACGAACCCCGGCAGCGGCTACACCAGCGCTCCGAGCGTCACCTTCAGCAGCGGCACAGGAACCACAGCGACCGCCAACATGTCAGCAGTGATCCTCGGAGCCAACAGCAGCATCGGCGGCTCCGGCGACATTGGCATCCATCCCGGAATCTCCGGTGCCTTTACGCTCACGAAAGTCGGCGCAGGCACGCTCACGCTCCATGGTGCGAACACGCACGGCACCACCACCATCAACGCAGGTCGCCTCGCGCTCTCAGGAAGCCTCACGAGCAATCTCACCACCAACGCCGCGATTTTTGCCCCGCAAGGCACTCCCAGCACGACCGCCAATCTCACCCAGGCATCCACCGCAACCTTCCAAGTCCGTCTCAACAGCAGCACCGTCGGCAGCGGCTACGATCAACTCACCGTCAGCGGCACCACCGTCAGCCTCAACGGTTCCCTCGACCTCGTCTGCGGCCCCAATTTGGCCCCCGGCAGCACCTTCACCATCCTAAACAAAACCAGCGCCGGACTCATCACCGGCACCTTCGCCGGGAAAGCCAACAACAGCACCTTCACCGACGACGGCTACACCTTCCGCATCAACTACACGCTCGGCGACGGCAACGATGTCGTCCTCACGCTGATCACCACGCCCATCGAGCAATGGCGCTTCACCAACTACGGCAGCGTCCTCAACACCGGCACCGCCCTCGACACCGCCGACACCGACGGCGATGCCGTCTCCAACCTCCTCGAATACGCGACCAAGATGAACACTGCCGCGAACGATGTGGTGCCCCAGTCGGCCACGAAGAACGGCTCCAATCTCGAATACATCTACACCAAGAACAAAGCCGCCACCGATGTGACCTTCACCGTCGAATGGAGCGATGATTTCACCACTTGGAGCACCGCCGGCGTCACCCAAGCCCTCGTCCCCGGCTCCGACAACGGTGTGACTCAACAAATCCTAGCCACCTTGCCCGCTGGCGTGAATGGAAGGCGCTTTGTGAGGCTGCGGGTGACGCGTTGAAAATCAGTGTCCGGTTTGCTGGCTTCGTGCGAGATAGTCACGCACGCATGAACATCGCCGAAACCCACGCCGCGCAGGTTTTCCTCGCCCATCACGACTTTGTGAAGGGCGTGGCGCTCAAATATGCCCCTTGGCCGGGGTTGATGGAGGACATCACGCAGCAGGTCTTTCTCGAGTTCATGGCGAAGGAGTCGAAATGGGATCTCAGCAGCGATGCGCGGCCGCTTCTGGCCACGATGACGCGCCACATCGCCATGCGGCTGTGGCGGGAGCGCACGCGGCAGCAGCCGGAGGTGGTGCAAAAGCTCGCGGATCACATCCGCCTCCTCGCCGAGGAGCGCGAGACGCCGCCGCGCTATGAGGACGAGGTCCGCGTGCTGCGCAGCTGCCTGCAAAAACTGCCGCAGAAGAGCCGCGAACTCGTGGAGCTCTATTATTACGACGAGGTCGGCACGACGCAGATCGCCGGGCAGATCCAGATGAAGGCCGACACCGTCTGCCGCGCCCTTTCCCGCGTGCGGGAAAAGCTGCGCGAGTGCATCCAGCAATCCATGAACGAGGGAGGTCACGCTCATGCTTGAAGCCGACACGCTCATCCAGCACTACCTCGAAGGCACGCTCACCGATGCCGAGGCGGAGGAACTGCACACGCTGCTGCAAAACGAGCCGCAACTCGGCTCCAAACTGCTCCAGCACTTCGAGATGGACGCGATGCTCCGCGCCACGAAGCCGCTCGCGGTGCCCGGAAAGGTCATCCAGCCCGCGTTGGTGCCGAAGCGCCGCTTCACCTTCGCCACCGTCACCACCGTCGCGGCGATGGCGGCCTGCATCGCGCTCATGGGAGCGTGGATGGCCATGTCGTGGCTGAAATCGGATGTAGAGGAGACCACGGCCTCCGTCGCCGTGCTCACGCGTGGTGTGAATCTCGAATGGGACTCCGCCGCCATCGCCCCCGGCACGCCGCTTTCACCCGGACTGCTCAAACTGAAGTCCGGCATCGCGCAGATCGAGTTTTATCAAGGTGCTCGCGTCTTGATCGAAGGCCCCGCCGAGTTGCAACTCATCTCCAGCGGCGAGGCCACCTGCACGCGTGGCAAGCTCAGCGCCAACGTGCCACCCCAGGCCAAAGGTTTCCGCATCAACACGCCGAAAGGCACCATCGTCGATCTCGGCACCGAGTTCGGCCTCGATGTCAGCGAGGCGAGCTCCGAGGTCCACGTCTTCAAAGGCGAGGTCGAGCTGCACAAGGCCGCCGAGTCGATGAAATCACTCAAAGAAGGTCAGGCGATGGCCTTCGCGTCCGAATCGCAGCTTCTCGCCGCGAATGCATCGAGCTTTGCCTCGCTGAACGAAATCGATGCCCGCTCCGCCTTGTCCGACCGCACGCAACTCGACCGCTGGCGCCTCGCGAGCGACCAATTGAATGCCGACCCGGCTTTGAAGCTGCATTTCAATTTTCAGGACGACGAAACAGCCCGCTCGCTGCGCAATCAAACTTCGGTGGGTGAGGATGGCAGCATCGTCGGTGCCTCATGGACGACCGGTCGCTGGCCGGGAAAGGGTGCGCTCGAGTTTCGCAACGTGAGCGACCGCGTGCGCCTCAGCGCTCCCGCAGAGGTGAAAGCGCTCACGATGGCCATGTGGGTTCGCATCAACGGCCTCGACCGCTACTTCAACTCGCTCTTCATGTCCGAGGGCTGGGGCGACCGCAAAATCCACTGGCAGATCGTCCGCGATGGCAAAATCCGCCTCGGCATGGCCGGCGCGATTGGCCAGCCTCATCAAGACTGCGACACCGAGGTGTTTTTCACGCCGGAACGCTTTGGCCGCTGGACGCATCTCGCCGTCGTCGTTGATCCGCAGGCCAAGGAGGTGCGCCACTACGCCAATGGCACGCTCCTCGCCAAATCGCCGCTCAAAAACCTCTCCCCGCTGAAGCCCGGCATCGCCGAACTCGGCAACTGGAACGACCGCCGCACCAATGGCGTCGCCATCCGCCACCTCAGCGGCACGATGGACGAGTTTGCGCTGTGGGACCGCGTGCTCAGTGAGGCGGAGATCAAGGCGATGGCGCGGTGATTTGACCGCATTGACCTTAATGACGTCATTGACGTCAATCAGGTCAATGACGTCAAATCGGCCGCAACCCCTTGCACTCCGGATACGCCGAACAACCCCAGAAATCCCCTTTCGCGGACTTTCGTCGCCGCATGGGCTTTTCGCATTGAGGGCACGCGGGGGATGGCTCGGTGTTGCGTTGTTCCTCGCGGGCTTCGAGCCTCCTGGCTGTCAGGCGTTCGCTGAAGCCGCCGCTTTGCTCAAAGGCCTCGCCTTGCGCGGTGATCTGGCTTTTGAGCATGTTCAGCGCCCGTCCGAGGATGATCAGCATCGCGTTCGCCACCACCACGGGGTCGGTGGCATCCAGCCAGTGGGCGTATTTGCGTCGCTGCTCCAGCGCATGCTTCGCGGACTCATGCACCATGTCATCGGAAAACGCGGCCGCGTCCAAAGAGATGGCATTCACGGCCTTCGCCTCCGCCGAATGAACCGACCACGGCAGCTCTCCGCGATCCAGAATGAACATCTCGTAGTCCCCGCGCAGCTCGCTGAGGCTGGCGCGGGCCACGTCAGTGAGTTTCATCTCCGTGTCCTTCGAGGTCGAGGAGCGCTCCGAGCCTTCGATGATGTTCTGGCGGCCACTTCGCGCCGCTTGGGTCATCTGGTCGTATTGGCGGCCTTTCGGGTCGTAGAACTTGTCGTCGGCCTCGCGGTGGTCGTGCGTCAAAAAGCGGCGGCAGAAGCGCAGCGTTTCGAGCTGCACGATGGTGGCCAACGTGAACGAATGCAGCCTCCGAAAGCCACCGTGTTTGTCGAAGAGTTGTTGAGGCATAGGAAAGAGTGACTGAATTGACGTTGTTGACCTCATTGATCGTCAATTCGGTCAACTACGTCATCAAGGTCAATCTCCGCATGAAATCCCTCCTCGCTCTCGCCTTTCTCACCACCGTCGCTTTCGCCCAGCCGCGCGATATTTTCGACTACACTGGCCAAAACAACGCACCGGCGGGCACGAAGAGGCTGGTGTTCATCGCGGCGAAGGGGACGCATGGGGGCGGTGGGCAGCATGAGTTCCTCGCGGGGGCGGCGTATCTGGCGCGGCGCATCAATGAAACGTATCCGCAGGCTTTTGCGGTGGTGTATCCGGAGAACAATTGGCCGAAGGACCTCACGAAGGCGGATGCGATCATCGTGCTGCTGAATCACGGCGGCAAGGCGGCGGATGATGCGAACATCAAGGCGGCCTGTGATCGCGGCGCGGGCTTCGCGGCGATTCATTATGGCGTGGAGGCCAGGATCGGCTCGCAGGGGAAAAACTTCCTCGACTGGATGGGCGGCTTCTTCGAGACGTTCTACTCGGTGAACCCGACCTGGGACGCGAGCGTGCAGCCGGGCAAGCATCCGGTGGCGAATGGCGTGAAGGCCTTCTCCGCGAAGGATGAATGGTATGACCACATGCGCTTCGTGTGGAGATGAAGGGCGTGACGCCAGTGCTCAGTGCCATCGCGCCGCTGAACATGGTGAAGTTCAAAGAGGGCGACAAGCCGAGTGCGCACGGTGGAAACCCGGACGCATTCGCCGATGTGAAGGCGGGCAAGACGCAGCATTTCGCGTGGGCTTTTGATTGGACGAAAGGTGGTCGCGGCTTTGGCTTCACGGGGTTTCATTTCTTTGCGAACATGACGAACGATAGCTTCCGCACGACGATGCTAAACGGCGTGGCGAGGGTGAGCGGTTTGGAGATTCCGGCGGGCGGGATTGCGTCGAAAACACCGGCGCAGGCCGAGCTGGACGCGATGATGGCCGAGGCTCGCGGTGCGGGTGCGATGCCGGCGGACCATGCGAAGCCGGTCCTTGAGACGCCGCTCATGATGGCGAAGAATCCGAAGCCGCGCCTCATCGACATCGACGTGGCGATCAAGAACGCGAAGGAGCTGTATCTCGTCGCTTCGGATCAAGGCAGTATCTCGTGCGATTGGGCCTCGTGGATCGAGCCGCGTCTCATCCTGGCGGATGGCAAGGGCATTGACGTTACCACCTTAAAATGGAAGGGCGAGGAGCGTGGTTATGGCCGCACGCAGATCGGCAAAAACAATGCGGGTGGCCCGATCCAAGTTGAGGATCAGGTGTATGCGAATGGCATCGGCACACATGCGTCATCGACCATTGCGTATGATTTACCGGCTGGGGTGGAGCGCTTCACCGCGAAGGGGGCGATCGATGACGGCGGCATGGTCCGCGCTGGCAAGCTGAGCGATGCGGCGATGCGCTTTCACATCTCCACCGCGCTGCTGCGGTAGCTTGGCCTGTTCCGCAGGAGCAGGACCACTATGGAGACCCGGCGGGCGGATCAAGGGGCGGGCAGGCGCCGGATGAAACGGCCGGTGAGCACCGGGCCGATCACACAGGTTACGACGACCATGAAGAGGCTGGCATTGATGAAGCGTTCGTCGAGAAGCCTCTCCCCGGCGGCGTTGCGGGCCTGATAGCCGACGACGGCGCTGGCGAGAGTGGCGGCCATCTGAGGGATGGAAAGGCTCCAAACCACGGAGGTGGATGCGGGATCGAGGCCGGTGAAGCGGCCGGTGAGGCGTGCTGCCACCCACTTGCCCAGAATGAGCACGCCGGTGAGGCCAAACACGAGGGGCCACTGGGAGGTGACGGTGTCACGCAGCACACCGAAATCCACGAGGAGGCCAGTGGCGACAAAGAAGACCGGGATGAAGAGAGTACGTGAGACAAGCTCAAGCGACTCGATGTCGAAGCCAGCAGGGATGACGCGCTTCAAGGCAAGTCCAGCGAGGAAGGCACCGACGATGCCCTCCAGGTGGATGAGATGGGCACCCTCGGAACAGACGATGATGAAAGCGAGCAGGATCCCGATGCGGGCCTCCTGGGTGCTGCCGATGCGACGGAGGAGGAAGGCTGCGAAGCGGCTGAGGCCAAAGAGAACGAGCGGCACAAACACGAGCAACTCCGCGCCCTCGGCGGCGAGAAACCCCCAAGAGAAGCCGGTCTGGTGAATGGAGACGGTGATGGCAAGGATGATCATAGCGGCGACATCCGTGAAAAGAGTGCCTCCCACGGTGATGACGGCGGCCCGTGAATGCGTGAGGCCTGCCTTGGCGAGTAGGGGATAGGCCAGCAGGGTATGGCTGGCGATGATGGAGCCGATGAGCAAGGAGGCATTCCATTCATAGCCGCCCGCCCGGCCGAGCATGAGGCCACCAAGCAGGGGCACGAGGAAAGTGAGACTGCCGAAGACCATCGAATCGCGCCTGCATTTGTGGAACTCTTCGAGGTTCACCTCGTAACCGACGAAGAACATGAAGAGCAGCTTGCCGAGGTCAGAGAAGAAACGGGTGCTGGAATCCTCAGGAAGCATGACGCCGAGCAGCCCGGGCCCCAGCAGCATGCCGGCGAGGAGGTAGCCGATGACAGGGGGAAGTTTGAGCCGCGCCATGATCTGGGGCAGCAGGACGAGAAAAAGACAGATAACGGCGACGCGGCTCATGGGGGCCAGGGCCAGGAAGTGCAGGTGCGCGAGGAGGGTGTGGCAGTTCATGAGTTTCTTTTCAAGCTGCAGGGGTGGTCAGGGCCGGGCGGCAGGTGTGAGGTCTTTCACATCTTCTTCACGATGGTCACTCTCATCAATGACGGTGATGCCCGGCTTGGTGAAATCGACGCGTTTGAGGTCGATCGTGCGCACACGGCGGTTGGACATGGTGTGGAAATAGAGGACACGCTCCTGCAAATCCGCAGCCGTGGTGATCTGGGTTGCCCCTGCGATGTCCATGGCGATTTTTTCCTGCGGGGCGGTGGTGCCGGCGGGAATGTTAAAGCTGTCGAGGATTCGAAATGCTTCGAAAACGGCCTCGTGGGATGTTTTCAGCGGCCTGGCGGAGGCGGTGAAGGCCGCGGCGCGGATGAACCGGGACGGCGGGGTGAAATCACCAGGCAGCCCGGCGAACCCTGAGCCGCCGCCGAGGGGGGAGAGCTTCAATCCATCGAGGGTGATGGCGGCACGAGGAGCGGGGGAGAGGCCGATGTGGTTGCGCAGGTTGGTGAGGTGCCAGGAGTAGTCCGGGGAGTTTGTGATGACGCCGAGGAAGGCATCATGCATCTGAACGCGGCCCTTTTGCGAGATTTCCAGGATCATGCAGGCGCCTGAGGCATCGGCGATCTTCCAATGGAACGGGAGTGGTGCGCCGCCGAAGCGCGGGTCCTCTACATTGACGACGGTGACCTCGTCCAGATGCTCGCGCACCTCGGCCACGGTGCGGAAGGAGGACAGCATCCACTGCATGAAGTCTCCGACGCTGAGCGAACGGCCAGCCTGCGAGGGATCATACGGTGCGAACTCCGCGAAGCCGGGAAAGTAATACATGCCGACGTAGAGACCGGCTTCATTCAGACCGTCCGGGCCGTAGTCCTGATCGTAGGCGGTGATGGTGACAAAGCCATGCCGGGAGGTCCAGCGCCTGCCTTTAGGTCCATCTGGAGTGAGCGCGGTGAAGTCCCTGCCGCGTGGGAAGATGACCAGCCGGTCATGCTTGGCATCCCCCAAGGCCCATTCCACGGTGCGGGCCACGACCACCCCGCCATCTGCCGCCCGCAGGGAGATGCCAGTGCAGGCGGAGGCATTTTCAAGGGGCCCAAATGCCATGGCACTGATGGCGGCCAGACAAAGGCAGGTGGAGGAGTGAAGACGCGCTTTCATCAGGTTCATGGTATCGGTGTGAGCAATCGAAGCGGACAGCCAAAAGCTTGGGCCAGCCTTCTGGAAGACAAGCATGAAGCCGGTAAGGGAAGGGTGCGGACCATGGGGAGATCAGGTGCCATGTCATCTTTTTTGAACCCTGATTTTCCTGAGGCAAGACGCTGGTTCCGGCTTTTGCTCAGCTCCATAAAGCTCATCTGCTCGCTTCTTTAGCCTTCTGGGTGGCAGCAAGCAGTCGCAGCAGCGGAGGATGAATGGGCTCCATGAGCTTGATTCGATCGCATCGACGCTGCAGCGCTGCTCGCAAGGCGGCGAGACGGTGTTCGATTCTTCGCATCGACGGAACATTGTCCGGTTTTCATCTCTCATGCGGGATGCAGTTTCCGAATCGTCTCTTTTGTCGCAAAAACACCCCGCAAAGTGACGACTTAGAAGTCCTCCTAACCGCATGATACACATCCTCCTCACTCTGCTCTCGCTCGCCACCTTCGCGACGGCTGCGCCCCTAGTCTATGAAGGCACCGAAGGGCCTGGCAAAGGCAAGCACATCGTCTTCATGGCGGATGACCATGAGTATCGCTCGGAGGAGTCGCTGCCGCAGTTGGCTCGCATCTTGGCGAAGCATCAGGGTTTTAAATGCACGGTGCTGTTTGGCATTGATCCTGAGTCGGGCGAGATCGTCGGGGGTGATAAATCAAACATGCCGGGCATCGAGGCGCTGGACACAGCCGATCTTGCGGTGGTGTTCCTGCGCTTCCAAAACTTCCCCGCAGAGCAGATGAAGCACTTTGATGCCTATCTGAATCGCGGTGGTCCCGTGATCGGCATGCGCACGGCGACGCATGGCTTCAAGATGCCAAAGAATGCTCCCTTCGCGAAGTACTCGTATGATTACAAAGGGACCGATTATGAGCTCGGGTTCGGCCATCAGGTGCTCGGACAGACATGGGTGGGCCACTACGGCAAAAATCATGTGCAGAGCACTCGCATCGCCATCGTGCCGGACAAGGCAGCGCATCCGATCCTGCGCGGCGTGAAGGACATTTGGGTGCAGGCAGGTGGTTACGTCGGCAAGCCGACCGATGGTGAGATTTTGACGATGGCACAGCCACTGGATGGCATGACACAGGATTCACCTGCATCCAAGACACAGCCTCCGCAGCCGAGCGAATGGACACGCTCCTATAAAAGCGCTTCGGGCAAAGCAGGCCGCGTTTTTACCTCGCTCTACGGCACCTCCGAAGACATCACGAACGAAGGCTATCGCCGCCTGCTGGTGAACGCCATGTTCTGGGCTGTGGGTCTGGAAGACGCGATCAAAGCGGATCTCAACGTCGCCTTCGTCGGTGCGGCGAAGCCGAACACCTTTGGCGGCGGCGCGTATGCTCGTGGCATCAAGCCGGAGATGTATGCCGGCTTTGAAAGCCCCATCCCGGCGAACAACAACACGAAGAAGCCTGAGAAGCCGAAGAAGGAAGAGAAACAAGCCGCGAAAGCCGATGCTTCTGCCAAGCCAACCATCGCCACCGGCAAACCGGCCCGTTTTGTCCGCATTGAGATTCCCGGTGACAAAAAGTGCCTTCAAATCGCTGAGATCGAAATCCTCAGCGCTGGCAAGAACATCGCGAAGGGCGGCAAGGCCACGCAATCGACCACGGGACACGGCGGTGACGCGAGTCGCGCGATGGATGGCGACAAGAGCCCGAACTACGGCAAGGGCATGACGCACACCATCGAGAACAAGGCGAATCCCTGGTGGGAGATCGACCTCGGTTCCGCACAGCCAGTGGATGCGATCAGCCTGTGGAGCCGTCGGGGCTTCCCAGATCGTCTTGGCGATTTCACACTGCAATTGCTCGATGAAGGGCGCAAAGCGGTGTTCGAGCTGAAGAATGTGGCCGCTGGAGATTCGCTCACGATTGATGTGAAAAGCGGCGGTAAGATCGCTTACCTGGACTTTGATGGAAAACCGGGCAAACCGGCAGCGAAGGGTGGTGGCGGTCGTTCCGCGCCAGCAGCGGCGAAGGAGCCTGCGCTCGTCGAGGTGCCTGCGGACTACAAAGACACGCTGCCCTTCGCGTTCAGCAAAGGCGACACCGTGGCGATCCTCGGCAACGGCCTTCCCGACCGCATGCAGCACGATGGCTGGATGGAGACCGTGCTGCAAAGCGCCCTGCCAGAGCAAAACGTGCGCTTCCGCAACATGAGCGCCAGCGGCGACCGCCCGAACTCCTTCCCGCGCAGCGGCGGGCACATGCACATGACGGATTACCTCCGCCATGTGAAGCCGGATGTCGTGTTCGCCTTCTTCGGCTACAACGAGTCCTTCGAGAGCAAGCCGGACGACTTCCAAAAGCAGCTCGTCGATTTCGTGAAGTATGTGCGCGGCACGAAGCCCAATGGCAAAGCCTTCCCGCGCATCGTGCTCTTCAGCCCCATCGCGCATGAGGACACGAAGAATCCGAACGTGCCAAACGGCGCGGAGCACAATCCGCAGCTCGAAGCCTACACGAAGGCCTCCGAAGCCGCCGCGAAGGAGGCCGGTGTGGGCTTTGTCGATCTCTTCCACCCCTCGCTCGATCTATTCAAAGCCGCGAAGGAGCCGCTCACGATCAACGGCGTGCATCTCAGCGCCGAGGGCAACCGCCAGCTCGCGGAAGTCATCGCGAAGGCCTTACTCGGCAAAGAAGTCACCGCCTCTGCCTCGCTCGAAGAACTGCGTGAGGCCGTGATGGAGAAGGACGTGCATTGGAACGCCCGCTACCGTGCCCGCGATGGCAATGATGTGTGGGGCGGCCGCTCGACGCTTTCCTTCACCGATGGTCAAACCAACGCCGTCGTGCTCCAGCATGAGTTGACGATGCTCGACGTCATGACCGGCAATCGCGATGCCAAAGTGTGGGCGCGATCCAAAGGTGGCGATCTCAAAGTCGATGACAGCAACGTGCCAGCGCCTGTGCCGGTGATTTCCAATGTCGGTGGCAAATCGAAGTCATCGAGCGCGTTGAAGGAAGGCCGCACGGAATACATCAGCGGCCAGGAAGCGATCAAGCACATGGCCTTTGACCCGCGCTTTGAAGTGAGCCTCTTCGCCGATGAAGCGCAGTTCCCGCAGCTCGTGAATCCCGTGCAGATGCAGGTGGATACCAAAGGCCGTCTCTGGGCCGCCGTGTGGCACACCTACCCGATGTGGGAGCCGCTGAAGGAGATGAAGGACGCCCTCGTCATCTGCCACGATGACAACAAAGACGGCACAGCGGATCGCATCACCGAGTTTGCCCGCGTGCAGAATCCGCTCGGCTTTGAGTTCTGGAATGGCGGCGTCATCGTCACCTGCGCCCCCGACATCATTTTCCTCAAAGACACCGATGGCGACGACGTGGCCGACGTGCGCACCATCATGCTGCAAGGCGTCGATTTCGCCGACACGCATCACGGCGCGAACAACCTCGTCATGGGCCCCGATGGCGGCATCTACTGGCAGAGCGGTGTCTTCATGGTGCACAATCACGAGCACCCGTGGGGTCCGTCGCTGCAGACCGGCAGCAGCGCCATGTATCGCTTTGATCCACGCCGCTTCACCATCGCGAAGCACGCCGACAACTCGCCGAACCCCCACGGCATCGCCTTTGACACCTGGGGCTATCATTACGCCACCGACGGCACCGGCGGTCGCGCTTACCAAGTCCGCCCCGAGGGCAACGGTTTCAAAATGTATGAGCTCCTCAAGAAGGAAGTTCGCCCCGTCACCGCCAGCGAAGTCGTCAGCAGCACGCACTTCCCAGAGGACATGCAAGGCGACTTCCTCATCTGCAACGTCATCGGCTTCCTCGGCATCAAGCACTACGATCTCGCTCGCGATGGCGACAAAGCCAGCGTCTGGGGCGAGCCTGCGGGCGCGGAACTCACCGTCAAAGTCACGCAAGCCGATGGCAGCGTCACCGAGGACAAATCCCGCGGCCTGCTGATGAGCGGCGACAAGAACTTCCGCCCCAGCGATGCCATCTTCGGCGAAGACGGCTCCCTTTACATCGCCGACTGGCACAACGTCATCATCGGCCACATGCAGCACAACGTGCGTGATCCGAACCGCGACCACAAACACGGCCGCATCTACCGCATGACCGCGAAAGGCCGCGAGTTGCAGAAGCCCGTCGCCATCGACGGCCAGCCCATCCCCGCGCTGCTCGAAAACCTCAAGCACCCGACCGACAGCGTGCGCCATCGCACCCGTGTTGAGCTCAGCGAGCGCCCCCCCGCCGAAGTCATCGCCGCCACGAAGGAATGGATGAAGCAATTCGACGCCACGAAGAAGGAAGACGCCCATCACCTTCTCGAAGCCCTCTGGCTCCACCAGCAGCACAACGTCCGCGACACCGCGCTGCTCGCCAAACTGCAAACCAGCCCTGAACTCCACGCCCGCAACGCCGCCAATGTCGTGCAGCAACTTTGGTTCAACGTCGAAGCCAGCACCAAAGGCGGCGTCATCGCCGGAGAAGCCGAGGAAAAGGCCCAAAAATCCGGCATCCTCAGCGACACCGCCGATCTCACCACCATCCGCATCGCCACCATCCGCGAGCGCCTCATGTATGACGTGAAGGAGCTCAACGTGAAAGCCGGCAAGAAGATCAAGCTCACCTTCGCCAACACCGACGTGATGCCGCACAACCTCCTCGTCACCAAGCCCGGCAAAGCCGACGCCGTCATGAACGCCGCCATCGTCATGGGCGCCGCCGGCTTCGAAAAAGGCTTCATCCCCACCGGCGACGACGTCCTTCACCACACTAAGCTGCTGGACATGGGTAAAGAGGAAGTGCTGGAGTTCACCCTCCCCACCGCCGGTGACTACCCCTTCGTCTGCTCCTTCCCCGGCCACGGCATCATTATGCGCGGGGTGTTGAAGGCGAAGTAGGGCAGGGAACCGGCCCCTCACGAAAGTGGGGTGCCTGGAATGCTGAAAGTGGCCGCTGAATCGCGTTCATAGTCACATGACGCCCCGCCACCTCGTCGCTTCTGCCCTTTTCGTCCTTTCTGTCCCTGCTGCCCGTGCCCAAAACGACAGCGGGGGCAATGATGCCTCTGACAAACCTGCCTCCGCGCCGGTGATGCAGTGGCGTTTTGATGATGGCAAAGAAGCCGGACCGCGGGCACCGACGTATCCGGGCTTTTCGGAGTCGAACAAGGCGCGGAAGTTCGATGTGAAGTCGCCGATCAAGGTCGCTGACAGCCCGGAGCTGCGCTTTGGGCTGAATGAAACGATCACGCTGGAGGCCTGGGTGAAGGTGGCGGATGCCTCGGGCACGCCGTACATCATTGGGAAGGGCCGACTCGGCACGAAGGAGTTCGGCGCGAACAACCAAAACTACGCCTTCCGCCTTCAGCATGGCAAAGCAGGCTCGCAGATCGGCTTTCTCTTCCGCAGTGCGGATGTGCCGGACAAAAAGGGCGACTGGCATCGCTGGTGGTCAAAGGACACGGTGCCCACGGCTGGCTGGCATCATGTGGCGGTGACTTATACCTACGGGAAGCCGAAGAGCATCAAAGGCTACATCGACGGCCAAGAAACTGACGGCACCTGGGACATGGGCGGCGCGACGGATCGCGGCCCGGTGACGGATGGCGACGCGGTGGTGATCGGCAATGGCTCCACCCTGGCCTCATCGCACGCGTTTGAAGGCTGGCTCGATGATGTGGCGATCTATCGCGGCCCGATCGATCTCGATGCGCTGAAGGCGAAGTATCAATTCATCCCGCCACCGCCGCCGGTGGTGCAAAAAGACGTGCCCGCTGGCCGCGTGCTCGTGCAGCTCGCCGAAGAAGGCATGCCCGATACCAACGCCTGGCCCAGCGAGCCGCCAAAGGTCGCCGAAAGCTACACCGAGGACGTTTTCGGCTTCTTCGATGTGCCGCAGAAATACGTCGAGACCGGTGTGCGCGGGGAACGCCATGTCCCCTTTCTTTTGCGTGCTGCGGCCAGTGTGACCTTCCCCAAGGGCAAGCATCGCCTGCTGCTGCGTGCTCGTGGAGCCACGAATCTCTATGTGGATGGCAAATCGCTCCTCACCACGCCTTTCCCACCGAAGGACAGCGACGGTCACCACCTCGTGGCCGAACAAAAAGGCTACCTCGATCTCGGTCCCGACTTCCGCTTTGTGCCGCCGGGCAATCGCGAATCCTGGTGCGAATTCGAAGGCACCGGCAAACCGCAGTTCATCGTGCTGGAGACGATGGTGGGCAGTTTCGCCGGAAAAGCCGTGCGCAGGCCCGAACTCGGCGAAACGGTCGTCGCATGGTCCAAACAAGGCACCGAGAGCTGGAGCCTCCTCACACCCGGAAAACGCAGCGTGCCCTACAACGATGCCGGATGGGCCGCTTATGAAACGGAACGCACCGCTCACTATGAAGTCGTGAATGACAAGCGCCGTGCTGAGCTGCGTGCGAAGTCCGATCCCTACTGGGCCAAGCGCCGCGAGACCGCGAAGCAATGGCTGGCGAAGGCTGGCGACGTGAAAGTGCCCGCACTGCCCGAAGGCCTGCCGAAGCTCAATGACATCGACCACTTCATCGGAGCCACTATCGCGAAAGTGAAGTCGCAGACCGCCCACAAAGGTAGCGTGGACTTCTTCAAGCAGGTGCAGCCCATCCTCGAAACGAAGTGCCTCGAATGCCATCGCGGCGGCAAAGCGAAGGGC
>JBILVU010000285.1:0-2930 GCA_044370285.1 Prosthecobacter sp. | reverse complement strand
GATGCCGTCACCATGCTCACCAGCGAAGGCTACGACCGCAAATCGGGTGATAACACCAAAGCCAAATGGGTCCACCTCGGCGGTGAAGTCGATGGCATGCCCACCGGCATCGCCGTGCTCATTCATCCGTCGAATTTCCGCTTCCCGCAGCCGCTGCGGTTGAATCCGAAGAACCCGCAGCTCTGCGTGGCACCTTCTCAGGATGGTGATTGGGCCATCGAGCCTGGAAAGCCGTATGTGTCCAAATATCGCCTGCTGGTTTTTGATGGTAAACCGGACGCGCAGTGGCTCGATGCGCAGTGGCAAAGCTATGCGAATGAATAGACGCGGAACACGAATCAATCACCGCTGTATCGCTTCCGATAAGCGCCTGGCGTGGTGCTCATGGCTCGGGTGAATTCTCGGCTCATGTGGCTATGATCGCTGAATCCGCTCTCCAGGGCGATCGTGGTGATGGTCGCATCCGTCTCGACAAGGAGTTGGCAGACTTTGCCGATGCGAAACTGACGGACATAGGCGGAAGGTGTGAGCTGAAAAGCTTTCTTGAAGTGCCGCTGAAAACCCCGGACGGACATGCCCGCAAAGCGGGCAAGATCCTCCACCGCCACGGGCGAGGCGAAGTGATCCCGGATGTGCTCCAGCACCGGAGTAAATTGCACAAAGGGCGAGGCGATGCTGGCGGCTTTTTGCAGATCCCGCGAGATACCCGCAAGCCCGACCACGCGACCATCCCTGCCGCGCAACGGAATCTTCGACGTGACATACCAATCGGGACTGGCGGGATGGCGCATCACCATCTCCACCCGTCCCCAAATTTCCTCTCCGGCGAGCACCCTTTGATCGTCGCGTGTGTAATGATCGGCCAGGTAGGCCGGAATGAAATCATGATCGGTGCGACCGAGAACACCCTTGGGATCAGCGAAGCCGTGCGCGAGATGCATGATCCGGCTGGCATAGCGGTAGATGCCCTGCGCGTCCTTGATGAAGAAACGCGTGTCCGCATACGCATCGAAGAGGCGCAGTTCATACCCGGGTGCGAGTTGGGCGAGGAAGTCGGCAGGCAGTGGCAGCGTTTGGGGCATTCCCCATCTAGAACGCTTCATTCCGATCCGGCTGGCAATCTTTTGGCGCATACGTCCACAAATCCGCCGTTTGAATCCAAGCGCTTTCCAACACCCGGTGGCAAAATGAAAGTCCATCCAGCTTAGCAACGATCCACGAAACAGCTCAACCACCTACCACCCCATGGCCATCACCTATCTGAAATCCGGCAAGCCCGAACTCGAACGTGCCGAAGACGACACCAAAGTGCGCGGCATCGTCGAGAGCACCTTGGCGGACATCGCCGCGCGTGGCGATGAAGCGGTGCGTGAGTTGTCCATCAAGTTCGACCGCTACGACCCGCCCAGCTTCAAACTGAGCCCAGCTGAAATCGAAGCAGCGATGGCCAAGGTCTCCGCCCGCGACCTTGCCGATATCCGATTCGCCCAAGCTCAGATCCGTCGTTTTGCGGAAGCCCAGCGTGCCACCATGACCGATCTCGAAGTCGAAACGCTCCCCGGCGTCATCCTCGGTCACAAGCACATCCCCGTGCCATCGGTCGGTTGTTATGTGCCGGGCGGCAAGTTCCCGATGGTGGCTTCCGCGCACATGTCCGTGCTGACCGCATCAGTGGCAGGCGTGCCGCGCATTGTCGCAGCGGCTCCGCCTCAAAACGGCGCTCCGCATCCCGCCATTGTCGCAGCCATGCACCTGGGCGGCGCACACGAAATCTACGTTTTGGGCGGCATGCAAGCCATTGGTGCCATGGCCTTGGGAACGGCGACGACGGCCCCGGTGGACATGATTGTGGGTCCTGGGAACGCCTTCGTGGCCGAGGCCAAACGCCAACTCTTCGGCCGCGTGGGCATCGACCTCCTCGCCGGGCCCACCGAGACGATGGTGATCGCGGATGACACCGTCGATGCCGAGCTTTGCGCGACCGATCTGCTCGGGCAGGCAGAGCATGGTTACAACTCGCCCGCCATCCTGCTGACCAACTCATCCCAACTCGCGCACGCGACCCTCGCTGAAATTGATCGCCTTCTCGACATCCTGCCCACGGCGGAAACCGCACGCGCCTCGTGGCGGGACTATGGCGCCGTGATCCTTTGCGACACCTATGATGAGATGCTCACCATGGCCAACGAGATCGCCTCTGAGCACGTGCAGGTCATGACCGACCGCGACGATTGGTTCCTGGAAAACATGACCTGTTACGGAGCCTTGTTCCTCGGTCCACGAACCCATGTGGCCAATGGCGACAAAGTGATCGGCACCAACCACACCCTGCCGACCCGAAAGGCCGGGCGCTACACCGGTGGCCTCTGGGTGGGCAAGTTCCTGAAAACGCACACCTACCAAAAGATCCTCACCGATGAAGCCGCGACTTTGATTGGCAAATACGGCTCTCGTTTGTGCATGCTGGAGGGATTCGTGGGCCATGCCGAGCAATGCAACATGCGCGTCCGTCGTTATGGAAGCGAAGACGTGGCCTATGGCACCGCCGCCGAGTGATATCACCTGCTTTTCCCCCAAACTCCATCCGCCCAACTCAACCATGTCCACCGAAAGCTACACATCCAAACCCCAAGGCAAAATCCCCAACAACCGATTCCCCCTGTTGGTGCATCGCAACGCCATCCCAGGTGGTGGAGCCGAGGCGATCAAAGCCCGCTTCCGCAGCAACGCTTGGTCCAACAACTGGGACTACCCCGGCGTTTACCCCTACGCGCACTTCCATTCCACGTCCCATGAGTGTCTCGGCTGTGCCAAAGGCTGGATGGATCTCCAATTGTCGGTCGGAGAAGGCGGCTGGACCCGTTTGCGGATCAACACTGGCGACGTGATCGTCATCCCCGCCGGAGTCAGCCACGAAATGGTCGCCCAAT
>JBILVU010000146.1:0-13314 GCA_044370285.1 Prosthecobacter sp. | reverse complement strand
TGGAATAGACCCAGCCGTCACCGGCGGCGAAGATGACCTGCTTTTTGCCGCCGATTTCGAGGTAGTTCGGGGAGGACCAGGAGCAGTGAAGGACGCGCTGGGAGGCGATGCTGTCCTGCTCGCCCATGAGTTCGCCGGTTTCGGCATTCAGCATGATGAAGCTGGGGCTGTTCGGCGAAGGGATGTTCGTGTGGGTCCAATCGACGCCGTTGCAGGTGGGGACGAAGACTTTGCCATCGACGACGAGGGGGAAGCCGGCGGTGGCGTTGTGCTGGAAGACGCCGAGCTCTTTGTACATGTCATACACCCAGAGGATGTCGGCGTCGGTCTTGCCGGGGGCGATGGGGGCGGTGTTTTTGCCGTCTTTGTCGAGCGGGGCCATGAAGGTGTTTTCTTCCTGCATGCCCTGATTGCCGTCGGAGAGGCCCTTTACGTCAAAGCAGATGATCTGGCAGCGATTACCGGGGACGTAGGCTTTGTCGCCGACGATGGTGGGGCTGGCGCAGATGCCGAGGTATTCCCAGTCGTTGACCTTGCCGGTGCCCATCTTGGGGGAGACGAGCTGCCATTTGAAGTCACCGGTGTATTCGTCGAAAACCATGACGATGCCGCGGTCGCCGGTGTGCTTTTCATCGCGGGGGGTTTCGTTGTTGGTGCCGACATAGACCTGACCGTTGGCGATCACAGGCGTGCCGTAAGTCTGGGAGCCGAGCTTGGCGACCCAGAGGCAGTTCTTCGTGGTGCTCATGTCGATGTCTTCGGCACCAGGGGCCTTGTTGGCCTTTTCAGCATTCGGACGGAGGCGACCGGCTTCCTTCGGAGCGGCTTTAGGGCCGTATTTCTTGCCTGGGTCAAAGTCGATGGGCAGTCCTTTTTCGTCGGACACCATGTTGCGGGTGTTGCTGCCGCCCCACTGGGAGTAGTCGGCAGCTTGGAGCGTGGCCGCGAGGGCCAACGCGAGGAGGAGGGTGGGTTTGGTGGTCATGGAAGGGGGGAGAGGGGCAGAAGTCTCAGAAGGCGGCAAGGATCAATTCGGCGTCACGCTCAGATTGTCGATGTACATGCGGCGCTGGTTGAGCGGGGTGAAGCCGAAGAGGCCGGGGCTACCGCTGGCGTGGACGCGGGGGAGTTTGGTTTCGATGGTCCAGGTGGCGGGTTCGGGCGTGCCTTTTTCCCAGACTTTGGCCTGCACGACACCGGAACCGTCAGCGGTGGCGTTAACGCTAGTTTTGAAGGTGTACCATTTGTTGGCAGTGAGCTTGAAGGGCACTTCCTGCTTGAGACGCTCCAAGTTGGAGGAGATTTCGAGTTTGGCGGCGTTGCCACGGAGGCAGATGAGGTAGCGCTGGTGGATGAAGCCGATGTCGGACTTCGAGCGGGCATTGCCTTCGGTGAGCACATCCGCCTGCATGGTGTAGTTTTTCAGGTGCGACGGAGCGAGGAAGACGCTGGCACGCTGGAAGAGCAGGCGGTCAAAACTTTTGCCGAAGACCTTGTTGCCGTCTTTTTCCATGACCTGGAATTTGAAGCGGGCACCGATCCAAGGAAGCGGCGGATAGGCGAATTTGTAGGCGGGGTTGTTTTGCGGATCGACGGGGAACTCCTCGGTGAGCGTGTAACCTTCGAAGTCCTCGGTGATGGGTAGGTTTTTCAGCGCACGACCACGCACGGTGCCGAACAGACCATCGGGCGCGGTGCCTTTGAAGGCGCCGGCGCTGATCTTCGCATCCGGGGCGACGACGAGTTCACCCGCGTCGTTGAATTTCGCATCCATGGTGGCTTTCACCTTGGCGGTGGGCGGGATGAAGGACTCCCATTTCACACCTTTGATGTCGTTTTCGACGACGAAGCCGTTCGCGTCGATGCTGCGCACGCGGAAGGCCTGCTTTTCACCGGCGAGGATGACGGTTTCGGCAGGCACGATCTGCAAGGCGACGGCTTTGCCCGCTTTTGGGATCTCGACGACCGGAGCGGCGTCCACTTTGATGCCGCCGTTCGGAATTGGGAAGCTGTAGAGCTTTTCGGTGGTCGTGACATAGAGCACGCCATCGCACACGCTGGGTGCGCCGAGGCATTCGCCGTCGAGTGCGATCTCCTGGACGATTTCACCGGCTTTTTCGCCGGGTTTGACGACGAAGAGCTTGCCAGCCATCAGCGGGCAATAGAGCAATCCATCGACGTAGAGCGGCGAGGAATGCAGGTTGGCATTGGAGAGCTTGATCTTCCAAAGTTCGGCTCCGGTGTTGGCGTTGATGGCGAAAAGCTCGCCGCCATCGCTGAGCTGATAAATCGTGTCACCGACGACGACAGGCGAGGAACTCGTCGCACCGATGGCAAAGCGCCAGAGTTCGGCGGTAGGCTCCAAAGTGGTCGATTCAAGCACAGGCGGCACGGGAGCGGTGAGCTTCGTGGGGAGCTTCAGGGCGATCATGCGGCCTTTGTCGCTGCTATCGACGTTTTCGTCGTTGTGGATGGCGATGAGCTTGTCGCCGCCATGGAGCACGACGCTCGGATTGACGCCGTTTTTGCAGAAGGGGAATTTCCAATAGGGTTTTCCGTTCCGCGTGTTCACGCAGACGATGTGACCGCAGCCGGTGGTGAAGTAAGCGACACGTTTGCCATCGCGGGTTTCGAGCACCGGCGTGGAGAAGGAGCTATCCACGGGCGGCGAAACGCCTGGAAGCGTCCACCAGACGAGTTCGCCGGTCTTTTTGTCGAAACCATAGGCTCGGTCGGCGGCGGGGCCGTCAGCGCCCCAGTTCGAGAAGATGAAGTGTACCAACACGTTGTCGCCCTCGATGACGGGGCTGCCGACGCGGCTGTTCGGAAAGGTCATGCGGCCCAAATCTTCCATGAGCGGCTTTTCGAAGACTTTGGTACCGTCGAACTCGAAGCAGTAGAAGGTGCCCGCGTTGCTGACGAGGTAGATGCGCTTCGTCTCGGGGTCGATGGTGGGAGCGCCGATGGAGTAGCGGTTGTAGATCGAGTCGCTCAGGTAGTCGGGAAGCTCGTGTTCCCAGAGTTTGGCACCCGTTTTGGCGTCGAGACAGGTCAGCAGCTCGATCAGGTCGCTCGTTTCACCTTTGTAGCCCCAGAGGATGACCTTGCCGTCGCAAATGACCGGTGTGCCACGGCTGCGGGCGGCGTAGGTCCAAGCGGGAGCATCGGCCAGCTTTCCAGCGCCGGTGTAGTGCTCCAGCGAGACGCCGTTTTGGAGGGGGCCGCGCCAGTTGGTCCAATCATTGGCAGTGAGCGAGGCAGCGAAGAGCAGTGGGCTGAGGGCGAAGAGGAAGGAGCGAGGTTGCATAGGAAAGTCGAGGCAGATGAAATTCGGGAGGTATGAAGGCGCGGCAACGCGTTTTTTGTCCCGTTCGCGTGGGAGAAAGCGGAGTGGGCAAAAACGAACTGGAGCACTGCGCTCTTTCTACCTGTGCGAGGCAGGCGTTTCAAAAACTCGTCCTGTGTGGCGGCAGGCTAGAAAACGATTGCCATGTTGATCAGGTTTTAGGTAGGCTGGGAGCATGTTCAGGCGAATTCAGGCACGAGTTTTGATCCTTGCAGCACTGTGTCTGGCATTTGATGCCGTGCTGGCGGTCGAGGAAATGCAGACACGCGCCTTCCAGGTGCCGCCGAGCTTCATGTTTTTGCCGTACGACCAGGCTGAACCGACCACCCCGGATCCTTTTGGATCACCAGTTGAGTCTCCACCTCCTGGGTTTGTGCGCCCCCGCTTGAGTTCGCGTGAGATTCTTCAATCCGCTGGCATAACATTCCCGGAGGGTGCCACCTCATTCTGGGATTCCAAGACAGGAAACCTGACTATCCGCAACACGCAGCAGAACCTCGAAGTCACAGAGGTGTATGTGGAGGAACTGCACCGACATGAAGCGAAAACAGTACACCTACTCATCCGCATCTTTGAGGTTTCCCGCGAAGTCTGGACCGCCATCAAGCCTGATGAGGCGGCAGCCAGTTCCCTTGCTGAGGTGACTGCAGTGGCAGGCCGGTCGGATGGAACGGCCCGGCTGATCGACACGCTGTGGATCGACTCTTTGAACAATCGACCAGCAGTTTTGAAAAGCATCACCGATGGTGCGGACGATCTGCACATCGATTCCTCCGCCCCGAGCCCCCCCTTCTCGAGGAGAGCCACCGGAGACGGCCTGGAATTTTCGCCGGTCATTTTGGCCGACGGACAAACTGCCGAAGGTATGCTCAAACTCACCTTGAGCCCCTCGGCGGCGCTGTCTGCATCCGGCACGTCCTCCCCAACGGCGGAGTTCGCTAAAGCCCTCGTGCAGACACACGTCCGCATCGCGGATGGGGAGACGAAGCTGCTCGCCGCACTGCCCAAACCCGCCACTCTGGCTTCTGACACGTCGGATCGTTTCTGGCTCTTTTTTGCCGAGGGGAGACTCTTGAATACTCACCAAGAAAAAAGCCGCGAGCAGACGCCGCATCCCCTTCCAAGCGGCTTGCAACAGGTGGAAAGAAAAATTCCCAGCGGCCTGCTACAGGTGGCCGCCATCCCTCCGAGGTCCAAACAACTCGAACAGTGGATCCATAAGCAATCCGCCAAGGAGATTCAGTTGTCCCAGGAAGACCTTGCTCTCGATCCAATCGATCTCTTTCTCAAGCGTGAGGGAATTCCACCTCAGGCTGGCATCAGCTTCAAAGTGAGTGGCGGGCAGATCCGAATCGAAAACACCCTCGAGAATATCGAGCGGGTGGATGCCATGCTCACCCGGCTGCACCAAAAGGCCCCGAAAAACAGTCAGTTCTTGCTCCATGTCGTCGAGGCGAATGACCAGTTCTTCGATGAGATCGCCGAAAGTGCCGTCTCACACATCGACCACACGCCTGAATGGACCAGGATCGCTGAGGAAATTCAGTCAGGCCGAGCAAGCCTCGTCCACACCTCCTGGTCGGTCACCAGCGGTGAGGCTTCTATTCTCGCAGGCGCTGAACATGCACATATTGAAGGCTTGCAGATGGAGTCCCATTCGCACCCCGGTGCGCTGCTAGGGCTTCGATCCACTGGCCTAGACTGGAGCGTTTCCGATCAAACTCAGGTCGGTGAACAGAATATGGAAACTCACGTTCGCTTCGAGGTCGATTCCAGCCTGCCCACGCTTCGCCAGGCGTCGCTTCGAGATCACGCCAGCAGCCGTGCTTATGACGTTCCGTTTACAGAATTCCATCGTGCGATCCTCGCTCGCACGATGATGATTCTTGATGGCTGCGCCAAGTTTCTCGGCACCTGGCATCCCGCCAGTAAACCTGAATTGAGAGCTCAGGGCCGTCGGCATGCCGCCTTCCTCCGTCATCAGCAGATCGCGATTCTGCCACCTGGAAGTGTCTTCGAGACAGGTGATCGTCTTCCAGACGAAAACTCTCAGGCGTTAAAAACGAAAACCTACGAGGTGCCTCGAGATTTCCTCCTCAAAGTCAGCACATCCTGTTTTGGTCAGCCTGAAGCTCCTCCTCTCGATCCATACGCCGATCCATACGCCACCCCCAATTCTCAATCCTGCGGGATTTTCAGCCCAAGACACGGACTACTAGCCTCAGGGGCTGTTTTTGGCGAAGGGAGTTCGGCAGCCTTTAAAGCCGACAAATCTCAATTCATTGTGAGAAACACCGCCGGGAACCTCAGCCTCATTGACGAGTTCGTCGAAGATCTTTGGCGCACCGAGGAGAAATCCATCACCATCAAGCTGCACGTCTTCGAAGCCGCTGCTCCATCCATTTTGAGGAGAGTGGAGGAGTGCTTCCCCATCGCAGATCACCTGCCTGTTCTGACCGCACTGCTGGGTGATGGTAACACACGCCTAGTCACCTCCGCCCTTCTCCAGACCAAAAGCGGAACGTCCGCCACGGTGAAGCAGGCCGTCGAATACAAGCATCCATCCAATCAAAAACTCCGTCCCGCGGTCAAGACACGCGATGTGGGCTTGATCTTTGAGGCATCCCCCGTCGTGAGGGCCGATGGGCACACAGTCGCGATGCAGGTGAAGCTACATCACGATGTTTCACCACCCGTGGAACGCCTGGAACACATCACCGAGGTGAAAACAAGCACCCGGATCGATATTCCTCTCACCTCTTTTCATCGTGTCGAGATCAAGACCAGCCTCAACATGATCCACGGCACGGCGAGGCTGATCGGCATTTGGGAGCCGACCGCCACCAGCCCCGAAAAGCGCCTTCAAGCCGCTTTTATCACATGCGAGCTCACACCCATGAGACCCTGAATCTTCCCCCGCATGAAACGCCTCTGGATGCTCTTCCCTGCCCTATTGCTGGCCCACTGCGCTGATTCCGATGAACCATCGATTCACCCGGACTACGCCCGGCAGCATCCTGAGGCTCTTTTGTTAAAATCCGACGAGCCAGTGAACCAGACCGCCTACAACCAAGGTCTGGCTCGAGGCTGGAGCGATGTGCAAAGTCGCATGAGCAAGGATCACCGCCGCCACATCTACCTTTACAAACCCGCCACGGATCGGGCGTTTCGTGACGGCTACCTCGCCGGTTATCGGCAGTGGGAAAATGGCCAGTTTCACCCGATGCTCGGCAAGCAGTGGAATGGAACGGGGGCGCGGTGATGGGGAAACAAAAAGGGCGGGAATGGAATCCCGCCCTCCTGGTTGGTTGAGGCATCAGAAGCGACCAGCGAGCAGCTCTCGCTGATAGTACAGCTCCTTCGGCATGTCGTCGTAGAGGTCGAGGTAGAGTTCCTCGGTGGACATGATCTCCTGGCGGAATTCGCGGGGATCGACGTGCATGAGTTCGTTCCACTGCTCGCGGCTGAAGTCGAGGCCGTTCCAGTTCACTTCAGAATAGCGGGGCATCCAGCCGAGTTCGGTTTCGTGTCCCCTGCCCTCGCCACGGCAGCGTTTCACGATCCATTCGAGCACACGCATGTTTTCGCCAAAGCCGGGCCAGAGGAATTTGCCATCGGTGTTCTTGCGGAACCAATTCACATGGAAGACACGCGGCACTTCTTTGACGAGGCGACGCATGCGCAGCCAGTGGGCAAAGTAGTGGCCCATGTTGTAACCGCAGAAGGGCAGCATCGCCAGCGGGTCACGCCGCACCTTGCCAATGGTGCCAGCCGCTGCGGCAGTCATCTCACTGCCCATATTCGCAGCGAGGAAGACGCCGTGCGTCCAGTTGAAGGCCTGGAAGACGAGCGGGAAGGTGGTGGCGCGGCGTCCGCCGAAGATGAGGGCATCAATCGGCACGCCCTCGGGCTTTTCCCAATCGGGATCAATGGTGGGCGTCTGCCTGGCAGGGACGGTGAAGCGTGAATTCGCATGCGAGCTGGGCCGTCCGCAGTCCGGCGTCCAGTCCTGGCCACGCCAGTCGATGAGATGCGCGGGCGGTTGCTTCGTCATGCCTTCCCACCACACATCGCCGTCATCGGTGAGGGCCACATTGGTGAAGATGGTGTTCGACTTGATGGTCTCCATCGCGTTCGGGTTCGAGTCGTTGGAGGTGCCGGGAGCGACGCCGAAGTAGCCTGCTTCGGGATTCGTGGCCCAAAGCTTGCCGTCTTTGCCGGGGCGCAGCCACGCGATGTCATCGCCGACGATGGTGACCTTCCAGCCCTGCTCGGTGTAGCTCTTTGGCGGCACGAGCATGGCGAAGTTCGTCTTGCCACAGGCGCTGGGGAAAGCGGCGGCGACGTAGTTTTTGCGGCCATCGGGTGATTGCACGCCGCAAATGAGCATGTGCTCAGCGAGCCAACCTTCATCACGACCGATGACACTGGCGATGCGCAGGGCGAGACACTTTTTACCGAGCAAGGCATTGCCACCGTAGCCGCTACCGTAGCTCCAGATGCTGCGCTCCTCGGGGAAATGCACGATGTACTTCGTGCTGCTGCACGGCCAGGTGACATCGGCCTCGCCGGGAACGAGCGGTTTGCCTACGGAATGCATGCAGGGCACGAAATCGCCGCCCTCGCCGAGTTGATCGAGCACGGCTTTGCCCATGCGGGTCATGATGCGCATGCTGGCGACGACGTAAGGCGAATCGGTGATCTCGATGCCGATCACGGAGAAAGGCGAGCCGAGCGGCCCCATGCAAAAAGGTACCACATACATCACGCGGCCCTTCATGCAGCCAGCGAAGAGGCTTTTGAGCGTGGTCTTCATCTCACGCGGTTCCATCCAGTTGTTCGTGGGGCCGGCGTCTTCTTTGCGGCGGCTGCAGATGTAGGTGCGATCCTCGACGCGGGCCACATCGTTCGGATCAGACCAGGCAAGGTAACTATTGGGCCGCTTTTCGGGACTCAGGCGGCGAAAGGTGCCTTTTTGCACCAGCAGTTCGCACATTTCATCGTATTCAGCCTGGGAGCCATCGCACATGTGGACGGATTCGGGTTGGCAAAGAGCGCGGATTTCTTCGATCCAGGCGAGGAGGGTGTCGTGTCGTGTCATGTAGGTGGAGGGGTTTTCTCCTGTGCAGGATTCGTGCCGTTCACGCCGCACAGCAAGCAAACAAGCCTCGCGTGAATTGGGGACCTACATGCGAGAAATGCCCCCCTCATTCCGCATTCGACAATCGCCATTCGTCATTCAAACTCCGCGCCCCATGTTTCGCGCCATTCTCACGTCCCGTCTCAAAGCTGCTTTCACCGCGGCAGGCATCGAATTGCCCGCCGGCTTCACACCGAATGTCGTCATCGCCTCCGATACGCGTTACGGCGACTACCAGAGCAATGCGGCGATGGTTTTGGCGAAGCAAGTGAAGGCTAATCCGCGTGCGCTGGCGGAGCAGATCAAGGCGGCGCTGCAAGTGGATGACCTCTGCGAGAAAATCACGGTCGATGGCCCGGGCTTTCTCAATTTCACGCTCAGCGCCGTCGCTTTGGCGCAACGGCTCGCGGTGATCGTTTCGGATGACAAAGTGGGCGTGCCAGCCGTCGCGCAACCGAAGACCATCGTCGTCGATTTCTCCGCGCCAAACATCGCCAAGCCGATGCACGTCGGCCACATTCGCAGCACCTTCATCGGCGACTCGCTGGCCCGGGTGGCCCGCTTCATCGGCCACAAGGTCATCACCGACAACCACGTCGGCGACTGGGGCACGCAGTTCGGCATGATCATCCACGGTTGGAAGACGCAGCTCGATCAGGCGAAGCTCAAAGCGGACCCGATTCACGAACTCGTCAGCGTCTATAAAGCCGTCAACGCCGCCACGAAGGCCGATGAAAGCGTCTTGGAAACCTGCAAAGGCGAACTCGTGAAGCTCCAGCAAGGCGACGCCGAAAATCTCGCCATATGGAAGGAATGCGTGCGTCTCACGCTGGAGCAGCTCGAAAAGGTTTACAGCACGCTCGACATCACCTTCGACCACTATCTCGGCGAGAGCTTTTACAACGACGCTTTGGCCCCGCTGGTGGCTGAGATGCTTACGCAAGGCATCGCGACGATTAGCGACGGCGCGACGGTCGTGTTCAGCGATGGCAGCGTGAAGCCGGAGGCCGATCCTTTCCTCATCAAGGAGAAGGACGAGTGGAAAGCCGCGCCGTGCATCATCCGCAAAGGCGATGGAGGCTTCCTGTATGCCACCACGGACCTCGCCACGATCGACTACCGCGTGAAGGAATGGAAGGCGGATGAGATCTGGTATGTCGTCGGAGCGCCGCAGCAGCTTCACTTCCGCCAGGTCTTCGCCGCCGCTCAGCGTCGCGGTGTGACCACGAAAATGACGCACATCGCCTTTGGCAGCATTTTGGGACCGGACGGCAAGATGTTCAAAACCCGCAGCGGCGAGACCGTGGGCCTGCTCGAAGTCATCGACGAGGCCATCGAACGCTCCCGCGCCGCTGCTGATGAAAAAGAGCAAGGCTTCACCGCTGAGGAAAAAGACCAGATCGCCCGCATCATCGGATCAGGCGCCGTGAAATACGCTGAACTCAGCCAGAACCGCCTCACCGACTACAAATTCAGTTGGGACAAGATGTTGAGCCTGCAAGGCAACACCGCGCCTTACCTTCTCAATGCCTACGTCCGCACCCGCAGCATCTTCCGCAAGCTCGACGGCGAAGTCACGCTGACGCCTGATCTCGTCCTCACCGAGCCTGCCGAGCGTGCTTTGGCGATGAAACTCGCTCAGTTCGCCGAAAACGCCCACGACATCCTCGACGACCACCGCCCGAACCTGCTCGCGAACTACCTCTACGAGCTCGCCGACACCTACCACAGCTTCTACGAAGCCTGCCACGTCCTCCGCGCCGAAGGCACCGCCCGCAACACCCGCCTCACCCTCTGCGAAGCCACCAGCCGCATCCTCAAGACCGGCCTTGGCCTGCTGGGCATCCAGACGACAGAGCGGATGTGATGGTTGACGTGATTCATGTTTCCATCATTCTTTCGGAGCCATGACAGCCGTCGCCACGCATCTCCTTTCGCTTCTTGAGCCGCTCGATGTCTCGGATCGTGCTGAGATCGCCACTTGGCTGATCGCTTCCATGGATGAGTCTCCCGCTCAGCCTGAGGAGGGCTACGAGGCAGCATGGGATGCGGAGCTGAAAAAACGCTCCGATGAGATCCAGTCTGGAAAAGTCACGGGCATACCTGCGGAGCAAGTCTTTAGCGAAATTCGCCGCAAGTACCTCTGAGGTATGAAGCCCATCGTTTTCCACCCCGAGGCCATCTTGGAACTCGACGACGCCGTCGCTTACTATGCAGAACGCTCCGTCAAGGCTGCCCGTGGTTTCGAGGAAGCCATTGAGGCAGGTGTCCATGCCATTGCTCGACAGCCCAAAGCACATGCCTTCCTAAGAGACACTGGCAAACGGGCACTCCGCCTAGCTCGGTATCCCTACCTCATCATCTTTGAGGAACTGGAGGATCGCATTTGGATCGACGCCGTTGCTCATAGCAAGCGCCGCCCAGACTACTGGAGGAAACGTAGGCACGACTGAAATACGCCTCACCCTCTGCGAAGCCACCAGCCACGCCCTGAAGACCGGCCTCGGGCTTTGGGCATTTGTGCCTCTCGAAAAAAAATTCAGCCGCGAGCAGCCCGGAAAAGCTCCCTCAGATTCAGAGCCGCCCTCAGATTGGTTTCCGAAGAATCCGAAATCAGGAATCTAAATTCAGGAATCCCATCACTCCCACTCGATGCTCGCCGGAGGCTTCGTGCTGATGTCGTAGAGGACTCGGTTCACGCCCTTAACGCTGTTGAGGATCTTGTTCGAGGCATTGCTGAGCACTTCATAGGGCAGCCGGACCCATTCGGCGGTCATGGCGTCTTCGCTGATGACGGCGCGAAGGGAAATGGCTTGCTCGTAGCTACGTTCGTCGCCTTTAACGCCCACCGTTTTGACGGGGAGCAGCGCGGCGTAGGCTTGCCAGGTCTGCTCATACCAGCCGCTGCGGCGGAGTTCGCCGATGAAGATGGCATCGGCCTGCTGAGTGATGGCGACGCGTTCCGGCGTGATTTCGCCCGGAATGCGCACGGCGAGGCCGGGGCCGGGGAATGGATGACGCCACAAGGCACGGTGCGGGATGCCGAGGCTGGCTCCGAGGGCACGGACTTCGTCTTTGAAGAGTTCGGCGAGCGGTTCGAGCACTTTGCCCTGCTCCTTGAGTTCCATGATGCGATCGACGCGGTTGTGGTGCGTCTTGATCTTGCTGGCGATGCTGCCGCTGGTGGCGCTTTCGATGACGTCGGGATAAAGCGTGCCCTGGGCGAGCAGTTCGACGTTGTCGGCGACCTTCCAGAACTCTTCGACAAAGAGCGTGCCGATGATGCGCCGCTTCTGCTCGGGGTCGGTGACGCCTTGGAGCGCACCGAGGAAGATCGCGCTGGCGTCGATTTGCTCGATGGGCACGCCGACTTCGCCGAAGAGGGCTTTCACCTCGGCGGTTTCATTCAGGCGCATGAGGCCGGTGTCGATGTAGATGCAGCGGACCTTCACACCCGCACGAGCGAGCAGCACGGCGAGCACGGTGCTATCCACGCCGCCGGAGACGCCGCAGATGACTTCGCGATTGCCGACTTCGGTTTTGATGCGCTCGATCATCTGGGCTTTGAACTCCTGGATGTCGAACTTCGCGAGCTTGGCACCGCTTTTGATGAGGAAGTTCTTCAGGATGGCCGTGCCTTCGTGCGAATGCGTGACCTCCGGATGAAACTGGATGCCCCAGCAGCGGTCGGACCATTTCAAGGCGACGGGGACGGCGTCTTCGTTGGTGGCGATGACTTTCGTCGTGTCGGCGAGGTTCGCACAGGTGTCGCTGTGGCTCATCCAGACCTGGGATTCGTGCGAGATGCCGTCGAAGAGGTCGCTGTGGTCGGTGACGACGAGTTTAGCGGGGCCGTATTCGCGGGTGACGCCGGGTTTCACCGTGCCGCCGTGTTTGATGTTGAGGAGCTGCATGCCGTAGCACACGCCGAGCACCGGCACGCCGAAGGACATGAGTTTGTCGTAATCGACATCCGGTGCGTCTTTCTCCGAGGTGCTGCGCGGGCCGCCGGAAAGGATGATGGCACCGGGGTTGGTGAGCTTGGCCAGCTCCGCAGGCGGATAGAGGTGCGAAACGAAGCCCAGCTCGCGAACGCGGCGGACGATGAGCTGGGAATACTGGGAGCCGTAATCGAGGACGGCGACTTCTTGGGCGGTCATGGGGAAGGGCCAGCCTTTACGAAGAGCAGCGGCCCATGCAAGCGGCAGACTGCCCGGCGGAGGGACTTTGACTGGGATCGCGAGGAAGCTTTGGGCCAATGCTTGGCAAAGGCGGGCGGCCCTGCCAAGGTGCGGGGATGCGAGAGAAAGCGATCCAAATCATCGAGAAACTCACCGCCGCAGGCTACACCGCCCTGCTGGCGGGCGGCTGCGTGCGGGACATGCTGCTGGGCCGCGAGGCGAAGGACTACGATGTGGCCACGAGTGCGACGCCAGAGCAGGTGGTGAAGCATTTTCCAGGCTCGAAGACGGTGGGAGCACACTTTGGCGTGGTGGTGGTGCGGGCTGGAGAGCATGGTTTTGTGGAGGTGGCCACGTTTCGCAGCGATGGCAGCTACTCAGATGGTCGCCGGCCGGACAGCGTGACCTTTTCCACGCCGGAGATGGATGCGGAGAGGCGTGATTTCACGGTGAATGGCCTGTTTTACGATCCGCTGGCAAAGAAGGTCATCGACCATGTGGGCGGTGAAAAAGACCTCCAAATGGGCCTGCTGCGGGCGATTGGTGTGGCGGCACAGCGTTTCGAGGAGGACCGGCTGCGGCTGATGCGAGCGGTGCGTTTTGCCACAGTGCTCGGTTTTGACATCGAACATGCCACCTGGGAATCG